>JBLGBS010000001.1:0-94555 GCA_047617985.1 Candidatus Nanohaloarchaea archaeon
CTATCATCATGCCGCTGTTTTCAAGTAAAAATATAACGCCGTTATCAATCAGTAATCCAAGAAAACCTATAGCCGTGAACTTAGATATCCTTTCCAGATGCAGAAGCTGTCCCAGAGTCTCTCTTATTTTTTCTTTCATTCAGTTATCAGATCCTTTTTCAGTCGAATTATTTCGCTGAAGAATTTTAAGCCATCCAGTAATACATTCACATTCGAGTCTTCGTCTTCTTTCCAGTTTACCTCAAGTTCATAAACACTTATTCCCTGTCTCTGCGCTCTTACAAGAAGTTCTGCATCCCAGAAAAAATGTTTGTTCTTAACCTCCTCCATTATTTCTTCCACTTTTTCCTTCCTGAAGAACTTGAAGCCGCACTGATGGTCCTCTATCTCTGAACTGAAGACGGTTTTCAGAAGGTTGTTGAATACAAGGCTTGGAATTTTTCTACCAATATTTCTTTCCGTGCCTTCCCCTGTTCTTGAACCTATAACAAAATCGTAGTCGTCCAGTTTTTCCACAGCCTCTGCAGTATGTTCTATATCTGTGGCTAGATCAGCGTCCATGAAGCCGACTTTATCAAATCTGCTTTCAATTATACCTTTCTCTACCGCTGCACCTTTTCCATTCTTGCTTGAGTGTATATGCTGGATTCTTTGATCTTCCGAGCCAATTTTTTCGGCTTTCAAAGCTGTAGGACTCCCCTTCTGGTTTTCGACAACAAGTATCTCGAAATCAGTGAAATTCTTTTCTAGGTATTCTCTGACTTTAGCTGTGTTTTCCTCTAAGATCTCTGCTTCGCTGTGGAAAGGAATAATTACTGAGAGTCCAATAGTTCGATCACCGTTTTTCTAACCGACTCCTCTGAGTTTAGATCGGGTTTCCAACCTTCATTTTCCAGTTTGGATATATCAAGTCTCATCTCAGGTACATCGCCTTCCCAGCCTTTCTCACCACCTGTATAACTGAATTCAGGGTCAAGACTCATTTCTTCAGATACTATTCTGGCTATCCCGTCGACATCGATCGAGTCCTCACTTCCTATATTGAACATGGTTTTGTCAGATTTCCAGGCTTTCAGTATTCCTTCTACTGTTTCTTCTACATGTAGGTATGATTTTCTCTGTTTCCCGTTTCCAAGTATTTCCAGTTCTTCAGGATTATCGTCTAGTTTGTGGGTGAAGTCGTAGATCACTCCTTTCGGGTTTCTACCGCCGACAATGTTTGCAAGCCTGACAATCGTCAGATCCAGGCCGAATATCTGTGCGTACACCTGGCACATATGTTCTCCGCCGGCTTTGGTTGCTCCATACATTGAGATAGGTTCAAGGTTAGCATCTTCTGGAGTCGGTATCTCCGTGTCTTCTCCGTAAACTACTGAGGAGGAAGCGAAAACCAGTTCTTCTACACTGTTCTCTACGCATGCGTCTAGAATGTTCTTGGTTCCCTCCAGATTTTCTTCAAAGTCTTTGTCTCGATCATTCGGGAAGGTTGAGACTTTGGGGTTAGCTGCGAAATGAAAAACTATATCTACTTCTTCAAAGTGCTGGTTGAGTCCTTCTTCTTTCTTTATATCGTGTTTTACAAGCTCTACATTCTCTGGTATGTTTTCTTTCCGGCCGGAGGACAGGTTGTCGATTATCTTTACGCTGTGATTTTCCAGCAGTTTCTCTGTTAGGTGTGATCCTATGAATCCTGCTCCTCCGGTTATCAGAATCTCCATACCTAGGTTTTTACAGACCGGAGTTTAAAATATTCTAAACCCTTATTTACTACCAATGGCCAAGAAAAGGGTTTCTCTTACACTTGACGAAAAAATAGTGGAGAAAGTTGACCACGAAGCAGATAGAACTGATTTAAACCGCTCGCAGATGGTTGAAGATATAATAGGTCAGTACTTCAGGCAGAGAGGTCTTGATACAGCTGTAATTCTTTGTGGTGATGATGAAGCCAGAACCCTTGAACTTTATGAGGGTAAACCGGTTTTAAGCCATATACTGGATCATCTATCGGAGGAAGGTTTCAGCCGTGTAATTCTTGTGGCAGGTCAGAACAAGGTTATAGAGCAGAATTTTGGTTCTGAGTACAGCGGTTTAGCGCTTGAATACATATATGAGGAGGAGCCTCAGGGAAATGCTGTAGCGCTCTCAAAGGCAGAGAGCAAGATAAGGGATGATTTCGCGGTTTTGAACGGTCATGTTATATCTGATGTGGATTTCCAGCATATGTTAAATGTTCACCGTGAGGAAGGTGCGCTCGCCACTATGGCCTTAACTGCAGTAGAGAATCCTTCTGACTATGGTGTTGCAGAGCTTAAAGGCCGTGAAATTCTTGGGTTTGAGGAGAAACCTGAGGAAGGAGATGAGCCTTCCCGGTTGATTAATGCTGGCGCATATATTTTCAGTCCTGAAGTTTTCTCCCGGCTTGAAGAAAACAGTCTGGAAGCGGCTTTCTCCCGTTTCGCGTCTGAATCAGAGCTTTATGGTTATATTTACGGCGGGGAGTGGAAAGATATAGATGAATAGCTAGAGTTTTTGATACAGTTTCTGCTCCAGTTTTCTTCCCTTTTCTGAAAGTATTTCTTCGGCAATCATTCCCAGGTTATACAGAATAGACACGGAGAAACCTGTTGCAAAGAAATTGTAAGGTGTTTCAAGTCTTCCGGTATAGTAGGTTACAGCTATCGGTAGAAGGGCTGCAACATAATGAACCATACTGAGAACCATTACCTCTGAATCCTCGTAGCTTACCTCTCCAAATGTACTTCTGTAACTGTATACTGTCAGAAATGCGAACCCTGTTATAGCACCTAGACCGTACATCAAGGCTTCGAATAACACCGGTAGACCGCTGTAGTTTACGAGTAATGCTCCAGAACCCCAGAAGGCAATAGTGAAACCGTATGCTTTTGATTCGCTGGCAAGTGTTTCTCTTAGAAAGTTCCTTCTCACGGCTTCAAATTAGTTTCTGCTGTAAAAAAGCTTAACCTTTATATTTGCAAAGTAATACATCGTAATACTATGCAGAAATCGGGGAATAGTGCTGCCGAAACAGAGACCCAGGAGCCAAGTGCGGCCTCAGATATAGTAAAAACAGGTAACTCTTACAATCAGGCGATAACGGAATCAGATGCAAAAGAACTTCACCAGATGCTTGAGGAAAACGAGATAGATCCTGAACAGGACAATATGTTCGTTGTTTTTGACAAGGATGGCCCTCTCGAAGATCCGTCAGTTTCCACGGCAGAGACCTGGGACGGCGTTGAGGAAGTCGTAGGGTCTCTCGAACCTCATCCAGGACTAGAATTCGCCGTTGTATCAGGATGGGATGTAGACACTCTTAGGCGCCGTCGAGAAGACTATCTGAACGACAGTTTCCATCTCAGCGGTTCAATGGGGACAGTAGTTGATGTTGATGGGAAGAAAGCCCAGGTACACGACATCGGAAAAGACGACATTTACTCAGCTTTCCAGAGAATATACAGCGCTGCAGCTGACGAAAATCTGAAGATCCATCCTCAAGGTAACTCTTCAAATATTGTCGGAAGTATTAAAATGGAGGCAGAAAGCCCTGATAGAGCGAATGTTGGTGCTATAGCAGATGACGTTTCCGCTTCGGAAATATACAGCGCGATAAAAACCCGTGAACCGGGCGCAGAGTTCTTTTATACAGAGGCAGACCGTCCTAAAGTCGTTTTCGATAACAATGAAAAGAACTCGAGAGTTCTGACAGAAGTTCTAACAAACGACTTCATCTATCCAGGCGTCAGATTTGAAAGAGAAGATGGAGACAGAATATCCCTGTACCGGGATCCTATAGACCGTGAGGATGTATCCAGAGAGCAGGTTTACCAGGTACTGGAAGGATCAGCGCCTTCGAATATCAAGGTGAAGCCCTACGAGGACTGGGGAGCCGATCTGATAAGGGAGGTAGATGATTTCAAAGGAAAACCTCAGGGCGTTGCGACTCTAGGTAAAGATGTCTTCAGTAATGAGGAATATTCGACTTTAATAATAGGTGATAGCACCACTGACATGGCTGTACCTCTTGAAAACCCTGATTCGTACTTTGTAGCTATAGAGGGTTCTGAAGCAGAGCATAGATCACACGAATATGAAGAATGGTGTGAAGGAGAGGATTATATAGTGGTCGAAGATGGTGTGGAGTTTGCAGGTATGTTTTCCTCAGTTATGAAGGATAAAAGAGAAGACTGGAACCACAATGTAGGTGGTTATAATGGTTGATACTGATGTAGCGGTAGTTGGTGATGTAAACGTTGATGCTGTACCTGATCCGCTTGAAAGCGATCTGGATCTAAGCAAGGAAGGACAGCATTTTGTAGACAATCTTGATTACCGAAGAGGAGGGCAGGCTGCAAACTTTGCAGTTAAATACTCTAGATTAGGAAAGAATGCGTCACTCCACGGCAAAGTCGGCCAGGATAGATGGGGAGAGTTTCTCGCAGATCATCTAAAGTCGCAGAACGTAGATCCAAAGCTGAAGAAAAGCGAGAATGTTAAGACAGGGACAACTATGGTTCTACCCCGGGAAAACGGAGATAGGACATTTGTAACTTATGCTGAAAACAATGCAGAGCTCCGGTACAGCGATATAGATACTGAATCAATTAAGGAGTCAAAACATCTAGCAAGAAGAGGGGTCTGGTTCTCTGAACACATGCTTAAATCAGGAAACAAGAAACTTTTGAGAGAGGCCAAGTCAGAAGGATTAGAAACTTCTATCGATCTTCACTGGGATCCACACTGGTCTAGGAACTCTTCCAAGGCTGACAAAAGGAGGAGAATGTTTCTGAAAACTCTGGAGCATGCTGATTTTCTGATGTGTAATGAGGATGAAATTAAGCAGGTTACGAAGAAGAAAGAGCTTGCTGGAGCAGCGGAAAAGGTCTGGGATTACGGAAATCCAACTATAGTGGTGCATCAAGGTGAGAATGGTTCTATGATACTTGGTAAAGACGGAAAAATAATCGACAAGTCAACGGAAAAAGTTGAAAACCCACAGAATCCAACAGGTACAGGCGATGTATTCGATGCCTCCTTTCTCCATTCCTGGAGAGATGGAAAAAGTCTTGAAAAATCGGCTGAAATCGCCACTCAAGAAGCGGTAAACCACCTGAAAGGAAAAAGAGTTAACTAATAAGGTTTAACAGGATGAATTCAGATATGGAGAAAGCGCTTGTAACCGGTGGAGCAGGATTTATCGGTTCAAATATTGTACATGAACTGGTTGATCAGGGAGTAGACGTTGTTGTTCTTGACAGCCTCTACCTTGGCTCAACCGACAACCTTGAGGAAATCGAAGATGAGATAGAGTTCGTTCACGGCTCTGTAACAGATAGAGAAAAAGTTGAGGAGGCTATCAAAGGTTGTGATACTGTTTTCCATCAGGCGGCTAGAAGCTCATCTCCAATGCATAAAGAGGACGCTGTTGAAGGAGCTGTAGTCAATATTGGTGGCTTTATCAATACTATAGAGGCTGCCCGGGATGAAGGTGTGGAGAAAGTTGTCTACGCATCCACAAGCTCGATGTACGGCAGTGTTGAACCGCCTCACTGGGAGGACAAGGAGCAGCATCCGACAAATCTTTACACTGCTTCAAAAATGGCCCGTGAGCTCTACGCCAAGGTTTACTCGCAGATGACAGATATCCATTTCACCGGTCTAAGATACTTCTCGGTCTACGGCCCTAGAGAGAAAGCGAAAGGCGATTATGCGAACGTTATAACGCAGTTCATGTGGAAGATGATGAATGATGAAAGGCCGGTTATCTGGGGTGATGGAACGCAGAGCAGGGATTTTGTCTATGTTAAAGATGTAGCAAGAGCAAATATTAAAGCAGCCGAGAGGAGGAAGGAGACTAATGGAGAGTACTACAACATTGGAACGGGTACGGATGTGTCTTTCAACGATCTCATAGACATGCTGAACGATGTACTGGACAAGAATATCGAACCTGAGTACATCAAGCATCCAAGAGACAACCCTGTTATGACAACCCAAGCCCATACAGAACAGACAGAAGAAGAGCTTGGCTGGGAGTCCGAAGTACCGCTTGAAGAGGGCTTGAGGAAGACATCCGAATTTTACGGTAACTGATAAAACAGTCCTTACGCAATAGTTACCTGATGGGACGTATAGACAAGCCCTGGGGATACGAGGAACAGGTTCTGATGACTCAGGTAGATATCGGAGGTAAAACCGGTATGCTGGGCATGAGAAAACTGGTTATAAACGCAGATGAAATGACTTCATACGCGGTTCACAGCAGTCAGTCCGATATAATCTATCTCGAATCCGGAGAGGTTACCGTTAGGATTGAAGACGAGCTTGAGGAACTGGAGAAAGGTAGTGCCAAAGCGATAAGATCGGGCCAGAAGCATCAAATACAGAATATTGGGAGTAAAGTAGCTGAGGTTCTTGAGATATCATTCCCGTACCGTCCTGAGGATATTGAAAGGATAGAAGATCCTTACTCCGAGAAGAGAGAAGAAATAGATTCACAGGAATAGAAGAAGACCTAAAGACACTACAAACGCCTCCAGAACCACGAGAGCTACTGTTATTTCCTCTTCATTGAGGCCTTTCTCCATAAAGATATGTGTCAGCGAGTAAATTTTGTCGTGCTGATTCTCCAGACCCCCATTTTTTAGCAGACCCCAAGAATGAGCATCGAACTTTCCTCTCGCCTTTAAACCGAACTCGGCGAACCATGGCGCGAATATGAAGACTCCAAACTTCTCCATATTACCTAGAACCATAATGGAGAAAAGTGAGGCTCCGCACAGATAGGTTAGAGAATCTCCGGGAAGTATAGAAGCAGGGTACCAGTTGTAGAGAAGGAAGCCTGCCAGCGCCCCGCATAGTGATACAGCGATAAGTGTTGCTTCTAATTCTCCGTTAGAATAAGCGAATAGAGCCATTCCTGCTGAAGCCACAAAGCTAAGTCCGGCTGAAAGACCATTTGTCCCTGCAAGCATGTTCACAACGTTAGCAACGAACAAAAGCCCGACTGGAAGAAGTACAAGAGGGTAGATCAGTCCCCAGTCTATAACTCCTACGATTGGGAGTGCCATCTGCCAGGAGCCGGCTCCAACAGCCATTAAAGGAAATACCGCCGGTAAAACAAACAGCATCTTCGTGAACTGGCTGAGTCCGACCCTGTCTACCTCGTCAGATATCTTTACATCGGAACCGAAAACATCTATTTTCTCCAGTATCCGGTTTGTCGGGGTTTCGACTCTTATCTCCTCTCCGACGTGGATATCATCTATCAAACCGATCAATGCAATAATGTTTATCGAGCAGATCGATGCAAGAACAAGCTCTACATTAGTTCCGATACCGAGCAGTCTTCCTATTCCCAGAAAAGCTGTCGTGGAGAAGAGAAGTCCGAAGAGCACAACAACTCCGCCTGAAGTGGCTACCTTCGGTTTTCCTTTTTTCTGCTGGTCGATTCCGTATATCCCGGATGAAAGAAGATACTTCCTGGCGTAAGGTACTCCAACAACTACCGATAAAAAGCTGAGCAGTCCGGCGCCTACTAAGAGAGCTAGATTCATGCTTTTTTACTCCGTTGCTGTGACTTCCCACATTTTGATGAACTCTCCTGTATCTCCTCCGTCCACTTTCTCAACCATATCCATGCCGTGACCGTCCATCAGGTAAAGCCTGACAAGTGTTGAACGACTGATCTCTTTTGGTACTAGAATTCCTCTTGCAGCTGTAGGTCTTCCTGCCTGTGCTGATCCGATAGCTCTCTCTAGGCTGTAGTAAGGGTTGATCGCTGCACAGTAATCAGTCTGTGATTCCACGTCGTACTCTATCCTGCCTTCAGGTGTTAGAGCGCAGTCAAGTCTTGTACGACCCCTTGCTTCAAATGTAGGTGCGGTTTCTTCTGAGATTTCGAAACTTGAACCGGTTATATTTATCGGTATGTACAGCCCGACTCCTCTTCCTTGGAACTGTACTACTGTGTTGTTGTTGCTGTCTCTGCTGAGCGATTCCTGAATATTGCGGGAGGTCTGGAGCGTGTTCATCGAGTTAAACTCTGTGTTATCTCTGTTTGCGATCTGGCTGACTGCTGAGTACTTGCCGATCATGCTCTGGTCAAGAACTATGTAGTCGACTGAGTGCTTTTCCAGGAATTCTGTATGGTTTTCTGGATTGCTTGAGGTAAGGAACTCTGCCAGCGGATAGTTAATCTTCTCACTGTTCGTGTAGTAGCGGTTGTTACCTCCATCGGCGATCGCCGCTCTTCTTCCTATCGATTCAAACCAGTAGCCGTAGTCCCACCAGGAAAGAACTACATCGCCTTTCTCGGTGTTCTGCTCCATCCAGTCAAGATTCTCTTCCCATAGAGGGTTAGGAGATCCTCCAAGGCTCTGAGCGTTAGCAACTCCGGCTGCCAGATTCACTACAAGAGTCAGAGCTATGACTGCTCCTATGAAAGGATACTTCAGATCAAGTTCGGTGATCTTGTCGGAGAGCTCGAGGTCTTCGAGCAGGTAGTACGCAATTCCGTTCAGAGCAGCTACTACCCCTACTGCCAGGAGAAGTTGTATTCCAAGGATTGACGCGGTTATTACTGCTAAAACTATATCAAGTACTATAACTGCTGAGCCTAGGCCGAGGTAGGAAACTTTATCCGTATCCATAGAGTTCAGTTTCTTGACTGCTCTTGAGAAAGCGTATCCGGCCATAAAAGCGGTTGGGAAAGCTGCCAGGAAGATAAGTCTGGATTTGGATACAGCTCCGAGGATGCCTGATAGAGCCCAGAGGAGAGGAAGGATCTGATACCATTTGTATTCGATACTGAAATCTTTCTCCTGGTTGGTAGCGATTATAATCACAATTCCTGACACCGTTAAGAGAACAGGTGCAGATATAGCTCTTAAGATCGAGATCGGATTGTTTGTCTGGAAGAAGGATGCGAATCCAAGGATCCAGACGAACAGGACACCTACCATAAATGAGTAATAAGTTCCTGCTTCAACTTCCTTCTCAATCAGATCCAGCTTTCTCAGGATCATAGCCAGTACATAGGTTCCGGCGAATACCACTCCGACAATTGCCAGAGGCCAGGCGCCGTTTAGAGTTCCTAAAACGCTTAGAAGAGAAGTAAAAGGTCTTAGGACAGCCATAGTTCCTGTTAGAGAGCCGGCCACGTTTGATGCTGTAACAGCTCCAAGCTGGCTTATCAACTGGTTCAGACCGGCTGGTGCGTTTTCAGCTACTGTACCTGCTATCACTCCACCCCCACTCTGAGTTACCTTTCCGATAAGTGAGAAGAAAATGTTTTCTAGGAAGTCCGAGTAGAGAGGTGAAAGCATAAGCATTATTAGACCGAAAGCTGACGTTGCTGGAGTGTAGTAAGGAATGTAGTCCTTCTTAATTAGTTTGAACTCCTCCACCAGGTATCGGCTCCATAGGAAAGCTAGAAGACCGACGTTACCCATCAGCGTAGAGCTTGTGATGCTGAACTTTCCTGGGTTGACAATAGCGGCGAATCCGCCTGCGACAATAACTACAGGTGTGTAAGCTGCTACGAGGCTTTCAATATCCTCGTTGATGAACATCATTACAAGTACTACAAGTGGATAGAGGAGCCATAGGAACTGTGATCCTCCCCAGCTGATTGAGAAGGCTCCAAGTGCAAGACCGGACAGAATTCCGAGAACCTGGTTTTTCTCCTTCCAGGCACGTGTGAAAAAGTACAGAGATACAACCATGAAGAAAGATCCGATCGGCTCTTTCTCGAAGAAACCTGCTGAGGTTCTGTGGAGAACCCCTGGAATCGTTGCGAGGAAGAAAGCAGCTGCAACTCCGGCTGATTTATCGTAGAGCTCTTTTCCGAGGAAGTAGGTTACGAAAACTCCTAAAGCACCCATTAATGCTGGGTAGAACTGTGCCCACTCCAGGAACGATCCGAATACCAGGAAAGGCCCCATCCAGTACATTAAAGCCGGGAAAATTATGTTACCGTTGTTAAAAACATTGAAAGGTGCGTTGTAAGGGAAGTAACGCATGAAATCGACTGCAGGAATATTGCCTTCAAGGGCAAGGTGCTGGCTCTGCCTGAAAATCCAGTAAGGATCCAAGGCCTGGAAGTACTTCATCCCCTGCACCGGCATGTAACGGATGTAGAGAGCGAAAAGAAATATTGTGGAAGCTGCTAGGAAACCCCAGTGATCAGTTAAAGTGGCTTTCGGCTCATCTCTAAATTTTCTCCCTTTATTCTCAAGTCGCTCTCTGATGTCCTGGAGTCCCATTATTTGAATATTGAATTGTGTAAGACCTTTTTAATTCTCTCCCATTGAACAATTAGTTTAAAAGAAAAGGAGTCAAGGGGTTTGATGTGGAACTGGAAAAATATTTTGACAAGGTCTATGAGGATTACGACAAGTACTTTGCCATACCGGTAGCCTTGATTCTGTTATCTATAGGTATTTTGGCTTTCAGCTATATATCCACAGGCCAGGTAATGGAGAAAGGACTTGACTTCACAGGAGGAACCGAGATCCAGTTCTCAATCAACGAAAGTTTTGAAACCCAGGATATAGGAACGGTTTTCGCCGAACAAGGAAGAAACGACGTACAGGCAGTTAAGCAGACAGCAGGGGATGAGACATCTCTTCTACTAAGAATTCCTCCACCAGAAATGAATGAGACAGAGGCAAGTAATATACTTGAAAACGCAGGCTACCAGGTACAGGTTGAAAGCCTGAGATCTCTTTCCTCATCGGTTTCGGACGAGTTCTTTGTGCAGGCACAGCTCGCATTCGTCATGGCTTTCACAATTATGAGCCTGGTGATATTCTACGCTTTCAAGGATCTAACCCCTTCGCTCGCTGTGATATTTGCAGCAGCAGGAGATATTGTTTTTGCAATGGCAGGTATGGTTGTCTTCAATATACCTTTGACTCTAGGTTCTTTCGCAGCTCTGCTGATGCTTATCGGTTACTCTGTTGACACAGATATTGTATTATCAACTAGAGCGCTGAAACAGCAGAGAAAATCATTGAAGCACAGAATCTGGAGCTCGATTAAGACAGGTGTTACGATGAGCTCCGGTGGAATTGCTGGTTTTACACTTCTATACTTTGTTTCACAGGCACTTGTAGGGCCTTCAGAGCTTTCAAACATTGCTGCAGTAATGGTGCTTGGACTGGTAGCTGACATACCTCTTACCTACTTCGGAAACGCGTTAATACTTAAGAAATACATTGAAGGAGACTTCAAATCAATTGGAGAGTGGTTTAAATGGAGATAAAAGAACTGATGAAGGAGTGGAGGATCTGGGTTCTCATAATTGCTTTAGGAGCGTCAATTTTCCTGCTGAATCCTCACTACGAAACAGTTGACGGAGAAACCACGATTGCTACAGGTATAAACCAGGGACTGGATCTTGAAGGAGGCACTAGAATACTTCTGGGCGTTCAGAGCAACAATACGTCCGAAGCCCAAGCTAACCAGATCGGAACTATTCTTGAACAGAGGGTATCCGCGTTCGGATTAACTCAGACCTCGGTGAGAACGGTTCGATTGGGCGACGAGTACAGGATACTTGTAGAAGTAGCTTCAACCAACCAGACACAGCTGCGCGAGCTTATATCGCAGGAAGGTAACTTCCAGGCAAGAATGCCTCTTCTAATTGCTGATGAACAGGAGTTCTCAATACAGAACGAATACAGCTTCCAGTACGAAAACGGGTCGGTAAACGTCAATAACAATACTTACAGACCGGGCGATGAATTCACTCTGGATAACGCTGACTTCATATATGTCAACAATACAGAAGACGGCGCCAACCTGAACGTTGTGGCGTATGATGGTGAAGACGTACAGCAGGTTCTAACCTCTCAGTCCCGGGTATCCCAGAGCCAGGGAGGGTACTCGTTTAACTTCCCTGTAGTACTTTCAACCGAGGCAGCTGAAAGGGTCCAGGTTATTGCAGAAAACTATCCTACCACAACTGTTGGAGGAGAACCTTATCTCGGTAAAATTTCCGGTACAGGTGCGGCACAGTTGATGCTTTATGTCGACGGCAACCAGCAGAGCGCGCTGAACATGGCTTCAGTTTTCAAGACTCAGGTTGTTACACAGCCGTCGATTAACGGTGGAGCGGAGACAGCTGCACAGGCTAGATCCGATATGGAGGAGCTTCAGGCAATTCTGCAGTCCGGAAAGCTTCCTGCACCGGTTGAAATCGACTCTATCTCGACTATTTCCTCCTCGCTTGGAAACCAGTTCATGAGCGCAGCTATAATCTCAATTGTGATGTCGCTTGTAGCGGTAGGAGGATTAATCTACGTTAGATACAATAACGCCAAGCTGGCGATCCCTATTGTGGTCACAGGTTCTTCAGAGGTTTTCATTCTGCTCGGATCCTTCTTTTCCACAATTATTACGCTGGATCTGGCATCCATCGCAGGTATAATCGCAGCGGTAGGAACAGGAGTCGATGATCAGATCATCATCACAGACGAGTCAGGAAGAGATATCGTCCGCGACTGGAAGAAAAGGCTTAAGCGAGCGTTCTTCGTTATCTTTACTTCCGCAGCTTCAACAATCGGAGCTATGATGCCGATTGTCTCACCTTCAATCTCCAACATAGCGATCGGAGCAGCAGGACTTGGACTGATCGGCTACACACTTTACAGCCAGAGAACAAGACCACACTACTTCGCGATTGGAGCAATGGCAATAGCGGTTTCAGCTTTCGCATTCCAGCTAAGCCCTTCAAGCTTCGCACTTCAATCTGTAAGAGGATTTGCGGTTACAACTATTCTTGGAGTCTTAGTCGGTATAAGCATTACAAGGCCGGCTTACGCCAAGATGCTGGAATATATGGAAGAAAAATAGAATCTGAAATATGATTTCTTTGGGAAAATTAACAGGTTACTGAAGATTCATTACTGCTTCAGCTACATCTTCAGCGTCTTCCAGGGCTTTTCTTGCCTCTTCTTCACTGCATCCTGTTTTATCCATAACAAGCTCCACGTCCTCCGAGCTGATATCCTCAACTTCACTGTAGTCGCCCTGAAGCTGGAAGATTTCCTGACCTTTTGCCTCTATTTTTGACAGCTGGGGGTTGCTGAAAACTAATTTTTTGTCGCCGACTTTGACTACAACTTCGTCAGCGTCGATTTCATCCATATCCATACCCATCTGCTTCATCATCTTAGACATATCCTTTCCGCCAAACATAATGTGTAACAACAACACGCCTGTTTTTTATATCACTGATCCAGGAAAAATTACATGCTGGAAATAATCTTTTTAATATTTCTAGGTGTTTTAGTTGGTGTTTTTACAGGTTTAACGCCAGGAATACATCCTAATACTGTTATTTTTGCCTTAATGCCTTTTTACTTTGCTTTTGATATCGGTTTCAGCTTTTATGCTTCCTTTATTTCTGGAGTCTCTCTTTCCCACACGTTTCACGACTTCATTCCGTCAATATTTCTTGGTGTGCCTGAACCGGAATCAGCACTAGCTGCTCTCCCAGGACAGAAGCTTGCGCTGGAGGGTCGAGGTCTTCAGGCTTTTGACTACACTGTCTATGGAGGGGTTTACTCGATGGTGACTGCGCTGGTTCTTTCTTATCCGGTTTACATGGTTATGGAATCGGTTTACAGCTTTTTCCAGCCTTTTATGGAGTACTGCCTCTTGTTTATCCTGCTTTTCATAATTTTCAAATCAAATAAATGGAGGAACTCTCTGACGGTTTCAGTGCTCAGCGGGCTTCTGGGAGTGCTTTCTTTCTCCTCACCGGTCAATCAGCAGTACGTTTTAACACCTATATTTGCCGGTCTATTTGCTTTTCCATCGGTTTTCAACGCTCTGAATGAAGGTGCGGAAATACCTGATCAAACCGATATGTCACTTTCCCGGAAAGTTTACTGGTCTGGCGGTGTAACAGGTTTTCTGGCGTCACTTCCGATAACGGTCTTTCCCGGTCTCAGCAACTCTATTTCGACGACCTTTCTGATGCCTCTGGTTGAGAAGAAGAAGGAGAGCTTTCTGTCGGCTACCGGCTCAGTAAACACTTCTGATATTTTTCTTTCATTTCTGGCACTGATGGCTATGGAGAGAGCGCGTTCAGGAGCTTCTGTGGCACTTCAGACAACAGGAAACAGTGGAATGGTTATTTTTGTACTCGGGGCCTCTATACTTGCTGCATCGTTTTCCGCACCTCTTTCACTTTTCACAGCGCGCAGATTCCTTGATTCCTGGCTGATGGATAACCAGAGGTTTCTCTCCTATGGCGTGATGCTGGTTCTAGTTCTTTCTGTTCTCTACCTGACAGGAGGTTTCGGGTTCCTGATCTTCCTGACTGCGTGTTTCATAGGTTTTATTGCATCAATGACTGATGAGAGACATGCTGCCATGACTGTTCTACTGTTCCCGGCACTCAGATTTTTCGCAGGATCCGGCATCTTTATGTGAATTAAGTTTGAATCTTCCAGTATGAACGAGAGAAAAGCCTTTCTTTTCATACTGGCCGGTATTTTCGGGCTTATAGCCTTCATGATGGCGGAACCATTTCTCGGCTACATAATAGGTGCAGGTCTTCTTGCATTCCTTCTATACCCGATCCACAGGAGGGCCTCGAAATACATACCTGATCGGATCTCCGGATTTCTGGTTGTTTTCCTCGGTATACTTGTGCTGATAGTTCCTTTCCTTTTCGCTGCAATGGCGGTTTTTGAGGACGCCAGAGATCTTGTCAATGACGTAAACAGGACAGAATTCATCGATACAGGTGAGATCGAGCAGAGGGTTTTCGACATGACCGGGAGGGAGATAGATGTTGAGCAGAGCATAGACAGTCTTTTCCGCCGGTTTACGGAGACCTCTCTTGGTGGATTCACCCAGTTCATACAGTTCTTCACTCATTTCACAATTGGAATAACTATAATGATGTTCCTGATGTATTACCTGATAGTCGATGGGAAGGAGTTTGTACAGTGGCTTAGAACTATAATACCACTACCTGAGGAAATACAGGGCTCTCTTCTGGATGAGATAGAGATGACGTCCTGGGCAGTGATTAAAGGACACGTTATGGTCGCGATAATTCAGGGATTAGTCGCTGGTCTAGGGCTTTTCCTGACAGGGATCCCCAACTACTTCTTCTGGACGTTCGTCATGATACTTCTCGGCTTCATACCGATTTTCGGCACATTCATGATATGGGGGCCGGCTACGGTCTACCTTTTCATCATCGGAGAGGTGCCTTCAGCGGTCTTCCTAGGTATCTACGGTCTTATAATAGTCAGCCTGACTGATAACATAATCAGGCCGTTCGCGGTTGATAGAGGATCAAATTTACATCCAGCAGTGATTTTAATTGGAGTAATTGGCGGTGTTTACATTTTCGGAGCCGTAGGACTGTTTATAGGCCCAATACTTCTTGGAATATTCAAATCTGTGCTTTTAGTCTTCAAAAATAACTACGAAGATTTATAAATAGCCTTCCAATATCAGTAATATATGGCAGATATAGCGAATGCAGCTATACTTGCGTCGATTGTAGTTGGAATGGTGTCGATTCCAGCTGCTTCTGGCAGTATAAGCGCACAGGATACGGTTCCAGAGCCTGTGGATAATATTTCCTCGACTCAGGATATGCCCAAGGAGGAATCCACAGAACTAACATCTGACGCGTTCACCAGAGCAGTTGAGACAGCTTTCTCGGAGTTCAGAACGAAAGTCAGCTCAGGCAGTGTGGAAGGAGAGCTGGAAACTCCACAGTCCAGTTTGAAGCTTGACAGAAGCTCCGGATCTGTGGAGTGGAAGATGGAGACTCCCAGAGGCACTTTAACTGTCGAGCAGAAACCCTCTAAAGTCACTGAGAAAACAGTTACTCCGCACGGAACACTGGAGAAAACCCGTCAGAACGGAGCTGTAAAGACAAGTTTCGAGGGAACCGACAGAGAGAAAGTAGAGAAAACCGCTTCAGAACTTAGAGATCTTATGGAGAAAAAGAAGCAGAAATATCAGTCGAAGAGCGATAAAATGAGAACTCGGCAGTACAGTCAAGGAGTCTCACTTGATGTAGCTCCAGAAACACCTGAGAAAGCAGTTCTGGAGAATCAGATGGAGAGAAGTTTGGATCTCGAAGACTGGAAAATCAGCAACAATAATCCGGACTACTTCGAGCTGAACCAGACTCTCAAACAAAGTCAGAAACTCCATGTTTACAGTGCAGAAAGATCAGAGATCAACGTGACAGAGAATGAATCGGACAGATATGTTTACGGTTCGGATCTGACCTGGGAAGATGGAAGTGACACCGCAAAACTCTTTGATTCCGGAGGCAATGAAATAGAGAGCTACTCCTACACTAGTTAGAGCTTCTCTATTTCACCCTTCAGTTTATATTTTTCTCCCGTAACCAACCTCTTCATAGTAAGGTCTTCACCTTCGCTGACCACCACAATATTTCTGAATAGGGAGGTAACACTGTCCGAACCACCTATTTTCTTGATCTCATATTTAATTCCTATTATACCTGCTAGAGCGATATAAAGATATGAAATTATCATAAAAGAAGTTGAGTTGTATCCTAGCTGTCTAACAGTTAAATAAGCGATACCGTAGAATGTTAAACCTATTGAAAGCGGTATTTTAATTCTTCCCAGCATATGATTTTTTGGGAAAAACTGAATTAAAAAGAAACCGCGCTACTAAAGATAACATGAAAGGTGTTTACCTCGTCTTCTTTTCGCTGGATTCCCGGAAAGAGATCGAGATTGGATCCTTGGGGAATATCAGTTTTGATCCTGGATTGTATATCTACACAGGTTCAGGTAGAAACTCTGTTGAGAAAAGAGTTGAGAGACATTCCTCTTCTGATGTAAACAGTTTCTGGCATATCGACTATTTCAGTGAAGAAGCCGAAATGATTGATTACTTTATACTACCGGAAAAGTCCAGCTACGAATGCTTTATGGCGCGCAAATTAGAGGAGTTTGGAGAGCCTGTGGACGGTTTCGGCTCTTCCGACTGCAGCTGTAATTCCCACTTTTTCAGGGTTGATCCGGAAAGTTTTTGACTTTCCTGACATATCTATAGATCATGGTCTACTACCAGTGTCCTGACTGCGGATACAGACAGCGTTCCAAGGCGCAGAAAAGGGTTCAGTGTCATAAGTGCGATCGGAGCTATCTGAAGAGGGACGCGAAAAAAGTTGAGGACAACTCGGATCAGGTCGATCAGGAGAAAGGTACAGGATTCTTCAAGTACTCGAAGTCAGATGATTGAATCCATTATTATATCTTGCCGGATACTTCTCAAACTATGAATGTCTACGAATTCAAATCCGAAGAAATCGATCTTGAGTTAACACTTACCTGTGGACAGACTTTCTGCTGGAACAGGTTTGATGGAGAGCTTTATGGAGATGGAGGGAACAGGTTTTACACTTTTAGAAACGGGAAGCCATTGATTCTTGAAGACAAGGAAGGTTCCATGACTGCAAGGACTGAGCTTGAAAGAGCTGAAGTTGAAGAAGCACTGGATCTGAAGACCGATCTGGAAACTGTTTTCTCAGGTTTTCCGGGAAGCAGTGCGTTGGACAAAGCTAAGTCGGATCTATGGGGTTTGAGAATAATCAACGATGAGTTCTTCCCATGTCTTATCAGCTATCTTTGCTCCCCTCAGATGAGAATCCTACGGATAAAGCAGATGCATAACGATATAGCCCGGGAGTTCGGAGAAGAAGTTGAAGTTGATGGGGAAACTCTCCACCGGTTTCCGGAACCTGAAGAGCTGGCACAGGCTTCCGAGGAAGAGCTTAGAGAGCTTGGTGTAGGCTACAGAGCAGAGTACATCGCAGAGTCAACAAGAATGATTGCCGAAGACCAGTACAGCCATGGAAATCTAGAGGATCTGGATTACCCAGATGCCAGAAAGCACATTAAACAGCTCCATGGAGTCGGTGATAAAGTTGCAGACTGCGTCCTACTTTTCTCCAAAGGGTTCCATGAAGCCTATCCGATAGACACGTGGGCTCAGAAATGCATTAAATCTCATTACCCCGATCTCCACCATGACAAATACGAGAAGACGTCGGAGAATGTTAGAGAACATTTTGGGGGAAAGGCTGGTTACGCGCAGGAATACCTTTTCCATGCAGCCAGGAAAGACTTGATCGAGGTCGAGGATTAACAGTTTTAATAACAGCGTTTAACTTCTTTTCTATGGAAACCGTATCTACACAGCAGTTCCTTGAGGAGTTCGGTCTTTCAATATGGGCAGACAACCAAGATAGCCTTCAGGAGGCCGAAGAAGTGGTCGAGCATTACAACCTTGAGGAATATCTCTCACAGTCAGTAGTGGATCCAGAAGACAAAGCCTTCGGAGAATACGCCAGGTTCGAAGGTACAACAGCCGGTAAAGGTCTGGCAAAGGATATGGAATCGTACGCTAGAGAGCTATCCGGTATCTCCAGAGAGGTAGGACTGCATCCGGGTGAAGAGCATGAGCTTTACTATAAGGGAGATCAAAAGTGAAGGAACAGGATAAAGTTGCCGAGTTTGTGGAAAAACATGAGATGGAGGCTACATCGGCTTTCCGGGTTCTTGACCTAGTTGCTGAAGTAGGAGAGATTGCCTCTGACGCTGCTAAATCCGCTGAGTATGGAATGAGGGAAGAAGAACTTGACGTCAGTGAAGATGAGCTTGGCGATGCGTTTTTCTCACTTCTTGCGGTTGCGAATGATCTAGAAATTGATCTCGGTGAGGCACTTGATAAATCAATGAAGAAGTACGGTGAGAGAATCGATGAGAAAGGTGATCCTGGATCGAGATAGAAATAGTTAGAGATGACCTGGAAACTGAGGAAAGAAAGAAGATTGAACTTGAGAGTCAAACAGATGTGAAACAGCTTCTGGAGGATCGGGGAATTGAGAGACAGGAGGTTCTGGTGTCGAAAAATGGTA
Source organism: Candidatus Nanohaloarchaea archaeon (assembly GCA_047617985.1). Classification (GTDB taxonomy): domain Archaea; phylum Nanohalarchaeota; class Nanosalinia; order Nanosalinales; family Nanosalinaceae; genus SW-4-43-9. The sequence goes on from JBLGBS010000001.1 coordinate 18,962, forward strand.
CAATTGTTACTGATAACCATAGGATTGAGGAAGGGGATGAGATCAGGATAATGGATGTTATCGCTGGCGGTTGATTTTTTATTCTAACGACCTAATTAATAGGTAATGGAGTTCCTAAATCTGGAGGACAAAGACGAAGAACAGATCATTTTCGACGTTTTCGGGCTCAACAGCCTCCAGAAATCACTTTTCGATGAAATGAGGAACACCAAACTTACTGTCAAAGAACTTGCTTCTGAAGTCGACAGGAACCGATCCACTGTCCAGAGAGCACTCCAGGATATGCTGGATAAAGATTTGATTCTCAGGGAGGGAAAGACCGATAAAACAGTTTACTACGTTTACACCACTCTTCCGATGTCCGAGCTCCGTGAAGTAACACGCGACACCCTCGAGCAGTGGCATGAAAAAGTGGAGAAAAGATTATCCTAGAACTCCCAGAAAAGATAGCCAAAGTAAACCGCTGCCAAAACATGGCTGAAAACTGATGCTAAAGGACTTACTTTCAAACCTCCGGCCAGAGCCAGGAAACCGGCTATAACCATGATTGAAACGAACTCTTGAGAGAATTCTTCGATAAAACTTCTGAACTGCTCAAAATAGTTTTCCTTCTTCGAAAATGCGTAAACCAGTCCGGCAAATAGAAAGTACTTCACTGCTACAGTCGATACCATCCAGGAGCTTTCAACCAAGCTGTATCCGAATGATGCCAGAACCTGTAGTACCATCTTCCCTCTATTCTTCCACGTTATCGGTCTTGAAGTCCTTGATAACGATTATATCGTCAACTGATTCAACCATCCTGTATGGGATGACAACGTTTCTGGTTCCACCGACTTTCTGTGCAAGGTAAGAACCTTTCTCAGCCCCGACAACTACAGAACGAACACCGAACTTACTTAGATTAACTTCGATGTCCTTCATTTTTCCACAGTAGGAACCTTTTCTGGTGAATACGTCTTTGCCGGTTATGTCGGAGTAATCAAGGATGTTATCAGCCATTTATTTACCACTCTACAGCCCAAAATTCCGTCTAGAAATTTATATAACCTTTCCAAACCTGCGGTCAGAGATTCGCTGAATTGATTTGCAGTAGACCTGATAATTTAAACAGTTAACCCGACACAATAACTTTACACCGAGGTCGGGGTCGCATAGTCTGGTTCATTGCGATGGCTTGCTAAGCCATTGGGGGTCTTTGGCTCCCACGCGGGTTCAAATCCCGCCCCTGACGCTCTAGATATTCTCCAGTTTCTGTGTTAGTTCCTCTTCTTCGGAGGTTTTCTCTTCAAGGGTTTCTTCAAGTTCTCTTCCGGTCTCCAGTGTCTCGTCTATATTGCCGTGGAGTTTGCTTATCGCATTGAAAGTCGGACTGCCTGCTTCCTTGGCTTCCTGTCCCAGTGCCTCAAGTTTCTGCTCCTCTTCTTCAAGGTCTTCCAGCAGTTTTCTGTTTTCTTTGGCTTGGTGCTCTCTTTCCTGCAGTTCTTTCTCCAGTTTCTTTATTTCTTCTCTAAATCTCTCCCTTACTTCACTTTCCTTGTTTTCCACGTCCTTTATTTCGTTTATTATGTTCTGCAGTTTATCTTCGTCCTGCTGAAGGTGCTGGAAATCTTTTCTATCCTCCAGCTGTTTCGATATCTGTTCGGCTTCGCTGTCTATTTCTTCTAGCTCTTTTTCCAGGTTTTCTATACCTTTAATCTCCTGCTCTACGTTTTCGAGTTCCTCCGCGATCTCGAATAACTCATGTATAACTTCGTAAATCTCTTTTGTCGTATTCTTCTCTTCACTGAAAAGTTTCTGCATCTTTCCAAGCGCATCGTTTGCTTCTCTGGCTGTTCGGCCTTGGAAACTGCTGAAGTTGTCTTTCTGTATCTCCTGCTGGAGTTCTTCCAGTGTTTGGCGCTCCTCCTGGAAGATCTGTTCGAACTGCGCCTCCTCCGTTTCCTCTTCTTTCTCGATCTGGAGTTCTTCTTCCTGTACTTTTTCCAGCTGTTTCTCCATATTTTTCAGTATATCGTCCATCAGAAGGACGGAGTTTTCAAGCTCTGCTGTCTCTTTATCTACACCTCTAAGCTGTCTCCTGAACCAGCTTATATTGTCTCTGTCAGGGTTTGAACCTGTGCTTAGAAAGTTCTGGAAGTTCTCTTTTGTTCTCTGGAATCTCTGATCTTCTTCCTGTTGCTCCTCTTTTTCCTCACGGATTTTTCGGCGGGTATCGCTGTCATCTTTTTTCCTGTTGAATTTTATTGCCTTCTTCAGGTTGCCGAAGATTTTTTCCAGCACCCATCTTATGAATGATTGGTTGCGAGCCACGTTATTCTGTTGTTACCTATTATTCAAGAAGCTTTTGAGATCAGTATTTCTCTCTGGACGTGGTAGCTCTCTCTTCTGATCATTGTTATGTAGCTGGTTGCAGCGTAGAGAATGAATATCAGGGAGGTTCCGAGATATGACGCGATCTGCTGTAGTAGCTGTGCCTGGGTGAAGCCAAAAGTTGTGGCGATAGAGGTTATTATGCTGGCGTAGAAAAGCAGTTTCAGAGAGCTCTGTATGAACTTCATATGCCGGTAGTGGGAAAGCGATCTGTGGTAGCGGTTGAACTGTTCCTCATCCAGTCTCTCCTTCAGGTATTCCCGCACCTCTTTGTCTGCTTTTCCTAGAGGTGTGAGTTCGAAGAAATGTTTTCTGATATCCATCAATGTTTGAGGGTTTGTGGCCGGTTGGTATAAAACTTTCAGTAAAGAGTATAGCAGTGTGAAAACAGATTCCAATATTGTTGCGGTCTCAGCAGTATTTCTTGTTATAGGCGCTGCAGCTGGAGGAGCTTTAACCTTCGAGTACATGCAGTCCGAGATAAACAGCTTGAATGAAAGGTTAGATGATCTTGAATCAAGCGCAAACGTTGTCCGGCTTAACTATACTGAAAACACCGGGCTTTCAACCCTTTTCCAGTCCGTTGATCAGTCAGCAGTCTATGTCAGAGCGTACGGTGCTGACAACTCTCAGGGCTCCGGGTTCATCTACAGTGAAGATGGTTATATTGTTACAAATGCACACGTAGTTCAGGATGCGGACAGGGTAGAAGTAGGTTTTCTGGATGGATCAACGAGAAGAGCAAGGATCATCGGAACGGATCCTTACACAGATCTTGCTGTTCTGAAAGTCAGTAAGTCCGGTCTGGAACCGCTGGAGCTCGCGGATTCTTCAGAGGTTCAGGTAGGTCAGAAAGCCGTTGCAATCGGAAATCCTTTCGGCCTTCGGAGTTCCATGACCTCAGGAATAATATCTCAGAAAGGCAGAAGTCTGAGGACGCAGGGAGGTTTTTCCACGCCTAACGTGCTTCAGACAGATGCAGCTATAAATCCTGGTAACTCGGGTGGGCCTTTGATGAATCTTAGAGGAGAGGTTGTAGGAGTTAACACAGCTATAGAATCCAGTACAGGAACTTTCTCCGGAGTAGGGTTTGCAATACCATCTAATACGGTAAAAAATGTTGTTCCTTCGCTGATCGAGGATCAGGATCATCAGCATCCATGGATAGGTGTTTCCGGGGTTGACGTAAGCCCTGAAATAGCAGACAGAATGGATCTGGAGAATACTACCGGGTTCCTGGTTGTTGATGTGGTTGAAGATAGTCCGGCAGATCAGGCAGGGATAAGACCAGGTAACAGGACTGAGAACATTAATGGAAATCCTGTAAATCTCGGCGGAGATGTTATAACCGCGATTAACGGTGAGAAGATGAGAGGTATAAATGATATACTTCTTTATCTTTCGAGAGAGACAGAGGTTGATCAGGAGGTAAACGTTACCGTTATCCGGGAAGGTGAAAGAGTTGATATACCTCTTACGCTTGGAGCGAGATCTGATCAGTGAGGGCTGTACCTGAGCAGAGCGGCTAAACCGCCGAGCTTCTCCAAACGTTTTCCGGCCTCGTGGTCAGTGTGTATTATAACCGACTCTCCTCCATTTTGCTCCACAGTTTTGGAAAGTTCAGGGTTCTCACGGTTTTTTTCCGGGGTTATAAGCAACTTTTCAACCGCGCCCTGCTCCGCCAGATCTTTTACAGGTTCGCCGTAACTGGCTTCCCCATCTTTCCTTATTTCCTCGAGTAATGTTTCCACTACCTCGGTTTCCTCCGCTATCCGAGAGTCCTCAACTACCTTCTTCAGACCACCTCTTTTGATAGCCTCTCTCAACCCTGTTTCACCTGTAACAGAGGTATCCTGCATGAAAACTTTTGCCTGTGTGTTATCCGAAAGCAGGTTCTTTACCTTGTTTTTCTCCATTCCTGGGCCGGCTAATACTATATCATGTATTTCTTCCGCAGATCTTTCAATAGCGGTTTTAACCTTCTTGTAGAAATCCTCGCCCTCCTTTTGATCTGCGTACATTTTGCCGGGAATGTTCTGCTCAACACCGGACATGTCTTTAATACCGGATTCCTCAACTATGTAGAAATCAGCTTTACCTTTCTCAATTAAACAGAATAAAACCTGGTAGGATCTTTTTTCCTCGAACTCCTCAAGCTTCTGAAAGTCTTCCTCTGTGAAGTCTCTCCAGATGTCGAACTCCATTTCCGGCTCAAGATTGAAGGTGTGATAGCCGAGTTCGATGTCTTCATGGCCTTCGGTTATCTCTCCGGTTACTCTCAAACGGTTCTCCTGGTACTCAATCTTCTCTGCCTCCAAAGTCAGTTTCAGGGTCTTTTTCTCTCTTCCCTCAAGCTTGGTTCTCTGAGTTAATGCTCTCAGCTTATCTCCAGGCTTGATAAAGTCCTTCAGGTGCCAGAGATCGTCTTCATTCTCTATCCTGATTCTGGCGTAGCCTTCATTTCTATCTGTGTTTAGCAGTTTCATAGAGCAGAAAGGTCGACCTACAAATAAAAACCTAGAAACTCCACACAAAGACATGGAGGAAAAGTTCGGCATAGTAGTAGCTATCGGACTCGCAGTTTTCGGACTTGCATTTGTAGCTAACAGCGCTGACGGAGGGTTTCTGACAGATGATGATCAGGAAACCGAGAGCGTTTTCATAGACAAGAGCTACGGCAAGCTCGGAGAATCCAACCCGGATGACAGAGTGATAAATTTCGGCGATTTCACAGTAGGAGAAGCACGAGGTGATATCAGAGCTTACCGAAACGAAAGAGCATCAATATCTGACAGTCTGTTCGGAGGCGAAAACATAGTTTTCAGGTACAATGCCACACAGCCGAGGACAGGAAATGTTACGTTTGAAGTTCTCGGCAGAGAAGGCCAGGGCGATGTATATGTAGAAGTGAACGGCCAGAGATATTTCTCAGAACCTTTAATTGCAACAGGATCTCCAACAGTTCAAATCCCGCAGAGCGGTCTAAAACCAGGGATTAACCGTTTCGAGATCGGAGTTGAAAGAAGTTCGTTCTTTGGATCCACAAACTATGCGCTGGAGGAAGTTGAGGCAAGAGTAAACGATAGAAAGTTCCACGATTATGAAGACAATTTCCAGATCTACAGCTACGAACTTGAGGACTACGTTGAAAGCCCGCTGACATTTACTATAACGGATTCGGTCAAAACCTCGCCTCTTGATATAACTATAAATGATCAGACGGTTTACTCGAAGGAGCAGGTTAGATCGCAGGAAGAAGTTGAGATAACACCAAGAAACGCAAACCTTGACCCTGGTTCGAACGAGATCACGTTCTCAACCAATCAGCCTTCAGAATACAATATAGACAACGCACAGATTACAATGAGATATATTGGGAATGTGGAGAGGCAGAACATCGAGTTCGATTTCGAGTTAAACCAGGATCAGCTCGACTTGGCGAATCAGGAGGAAACATCTGAGGAAATTAGCTTCGAATACCAGAATCTACTGCCTTCCCCAAGACCTGTAAAAATAGCGCTGAACGACTTCCAGACCACGATGACACCTGAAAACGGGGAAAACACGGTTGAGCTGGAAGAAGGTTTAATTCAGGAAGAAAACAGCTTTTCATTCAGAAGCAATGGAACATACCAGCTAGACAACTTGAGGATACAGACTGAAGGTGGAGAATAGTGAACTGGGGAAAGGCGATCGGACTTCTGATTCTGATGCTTTTGACTTTCCCGATAGGAGGTTTTATCTGGGTTCCGCTACTTTTCTTCGGATGGAAGTATGTCAAGTTCTGTATCAAGGTCGATCTAATAGTGATTTATCTGATTGTCCGTCTGCCTCTATGGCTGTTTATACAGCTTCCTCTTTACTCTCTCAAGATCAGCACGCAGAAGATAGATCACTTCTTCAGTCAGGGTTTCAATGCTTTGAACAGAAGGAGGAAGCTTTCAGCTTTCCTGATGATAGTTTTTGGAGCCTTTTTCCTGTTTTTGTTCCCGACAAACATGCAGGAGCTTAACATTCTCAGCGCCTACTTCTGGTGGAACAACTTCTGGGCTTATATGAGAATAATAGTTGGAACTGTTGGAACTGTTATGATAATTCTAAGTTTGATTGAAACCTTCTCAGGTCAGGTAGCTCAGGGAGAAATGCCCGGCGAGTGGGCAAGATCCGAACTTTTCGCAGCGCCCGGAGATGCTGTAGGCCAAGGCGTTGATTCAGCTCAGAGAGCAGTTGAAGGAGTTCAGAAAGGCAGAAAGAAGGCAGATCAGATGAAAGGTGTTTACAAAGACATAAGATCCGCTGAATTAGATAAAGGTGCTTTGAGATCTGCTGTACCTAAAGATATGACTAAGGTTTTAGCAGACCTGGCTGAGTCCATGGGTTTGAGAGCTGGTGCTGCTGAAGCCGGGGCAGCTGCGGCTTCCAATCCTCTTGGCTGGCTTGCCGTTGCGGTTTTCCTTCTGGCAATACTGATATTTGTCGCACAGCTTGTGCTTGTAACAGTGTTTTTTGTGGGATATCTGCAGTTTATAGCTCCAATAGTTCTTGGGCCGGTAACAGCTGCTCTAGGTTTAGGATCTGACTACGGTAATTTCATAGGCGGAGAAGTCGCAGACAGATACCTAGCAGGTGTCCAGGTTAATGCAGATCAGTATGTTGATCCTGTTCTTGAAGCCAGGCAAAGAGTTTACTGCCTACTTCAGGGCCCTGCCTGTCTGAGACAGTGGAGGTTGAATAATACTAGAACCCCTGGTTCGGAGGCGGTAGGGGAACAGTATCTACTCGAGATTGACCGGTTTGAAGTAGGTTCCGGCGAGGAACTGGATATCGCCTACAAAGATAGAGATTACGAAATACCGGTTTCATTCGGTCTGTCAAACACTAGAAACGGTTTAAAGGGTATAAATGCATATAACGTGAGCTACAGGATAAGAGTGATAGATTTCGAGCAGGGTAGAGATGATCCTTACTGCGATACAAACTGGAGGCCTATAAACGGTTACAGTATTGACGAAAGCGATGATGAAGGAGATTATGAGAGCAACGATCTCTATCCGGGCACGGCAGCGAGCACAGGTTTCCTGACGATGAATGATTTCACTTTGGAAGAATGTGGTTTGATGCAGCCGGGAGCCGGCCAGACAAGAACGGTTATACTTGACGTCAGATATGATTATTTCTCCCAGGCAACGCTTTACTTCGATGCAATGGCACGTGAAACACTTATCTCAGATCCAAGTATAGAGAAAAGCTGGAAGGAATCGGAAACTGCTGATACACCGGTTAAGTCCGCTCTAAATGTTAACTCTCCTGTTCTGTACAATCAGGATCAGCTTCCATCCGGTAATGCGTCACAGCCGTTCGCTATGAGAGCGTCTCTTTACACAGAAGAGGATCAGGTCGAATACCAGATCAAGGACTTTGAAGTAAGGAAGTCCTCTCAGGTTGAGATAGCTGATAGATCAAACTGCAGGCTTACCAACGCTGGAAATGATAATATACTTGTTCCTTCAGGCCAGGCAGCATCAATAGTTACCAGCCTAGCTGAAGAACCGACAGAAGGAGATGACAGAGAGACAGGTGTAACTTCCGGGGATGGAGATGTATCTACCGGGCCGAGCGATGTAGAAGGAGAGCCAAGATGGTTTGGTTCCGACAATAGTCCGCCTTTCTTCGGATGTACGATGCAGCTCAGCAACCCTCAAACCATAAGCCCTGAGGGAGAGACCCTCACAATGGGAGTAAGCTCGAATTATACCGTTAAGCTTCAAGAACCTCTTGAACAGTTCAGAGCTCTCAATTCAAGATGTGGAGATCTCAACTGCCCTCTGCTTGTTACACGGCAGTTTGCGAATGAACCAGGAAGAGATACAGATAACTGGAAATATACATGTGAAGGGCCTGATGCCGGTAGAACAGGGCAGACAGCAGGTTGTTCGGTGGTCAACGGTGCGGAAGACTGGAGCCAGGTAGCAAGCAATATGATGACAGGGCCTGATAAGCTGGATGAACGTATAGATAGAGGAGAGATAGCCATAGATCCGGCTACATACGATGTTATAAATGGTATTGGTGAGTACGGTCGTGAATCCAACGAAGGAGAGTACGCTATAGGTCTGACAGAATCCGAGATAGAAAAACTTGAGAACAGTAGAATTGATGAAGAAGATGAAGAAGAACCGGCTAAGGGTTTTGCAATAGTCTCAAGAGCTGGTGGTGAAAGAGATGTTGAGATTATCGAACTAGAATATATTGTATGTGATCAGCGCGCTTCTGTCGAGGATTACAGAAGCTACTTTGAAACAGAAGTTATGTCGGGAGATGATAAGCTGATCAGTTTCGAGCCTGTTAGCTTGGACTGCAGTAATGTTCAGAACTCTGAGTATATCCAGGCAGCAGGGGATGTAAGTACTACCTCGACAGCCTTCGGCCCATTTGCTTATTTGACTGAGCTAGCAGCTAGAGGAACGTATGAAAGCATCAAGAACGCTGTTTCCGAAGATAGTTCTGAGGACTGTGAAAATTTCAGGGCTTATGACCCTGATACTGAGGAATTGGAATGTGTTGGATAGCTACGAAAGCGTTAAGAATGATAGAATATTTCTTGTCCCAATAGCGAATCCTAGCACGGAGATCAGGAACAAGTAGTACATTTTCTCATCTCCTTCCACGTTTCTGATAATATAGTAGACTGCAGGGACTATGATCAAAGTTTTCATGATAAACATTCCTGACAGCGAACCAAATATATCAATGAAGAATCGGGCTAGAACATGTTTCTCGGCTGTCCCCGGGAACATTAATGCTACCCCGGTTACTCCGGCATCGAAGTAGTGTGAGAAAACAGGGATATAGAACTGAGGTTTCAAGAGCTCAGGTCTGACTAGTTTGAGAATGCTGTATCCTGCTATAGAGGTTAAACCCATAACTGTCAGTATCATTATGAATCCGGAAAAGTTGTTTATCGAGTAGAAACTGAGCGAACCGAGCAGTAGAATTAAACCTACAGAGGATAGGGTCTGGTAGTACTTCAGATCTGTTTTCTCACCGACTTTTTTCGAAAATATAATCGCTCCAACTACAAGTCCGAACATCAGGAAGTAGATGAAAGGTGTTTCCAAGAGTATAGTATCGAATGCGTTGATATCTTTGAGTGATCGAATGGAACCTCCTAGAAATACAAAAGGTGCGACGCCGATAAAGAATTCTCTGTCAAGATCTATATTTAGCTTCTTGATAGTGGGGTAGCCTATGTAGGCGGCTGCCAGAGCGAATACTGCTGAGTAAACAGCTGTGTTGAACGGGTTGTAGAAGACGGACTCGTTGACTATCGGCGTCCAGAACTTCTCCAGTAAAAAGCTTTTAACCCAACTAAACAAACTCATTATATTGTATGGAAAGGGATACTACGGTTTTAACTCTGTTGATCCTCACGGTGGTTGCATCAGGATGTGTACATTCAGGAGGTGGGGATGCGACTATAACTGAAGGCCCTGAGTCAGTTACTATACAGGAGGTGAGTGTCGATCCGTCGCAGATTTATGAGGGACAGAATGTTAGAGCTTCCCTAACTGCTTATAATTCAGGTAATCTTCCTGCTGAGGTTTTGGTAGGTGAGAATGGATCCCAGATGCTTACAGATTACTGTCCTGATATATTCGATAATAACATGGATAGGTTTTCCGCTTCGACATCAACAGTGGTGGAGACCAGAGAGGGTGAAGGCGCGAGTTATGCTCTTGATCCTGGTGAAAAAATAGATGTCGGCTGGGTTCTCCAGCAAGAAGGTAATGTACCTCTAAACGGCTTCAGATGTCCAATGTCTTTCTCCGTACCATTTAATTACAGCGTGGAAGCATACCGACAGGTACAGATAAAACAGAACAGAGAAGTTGAGGGATCACCTCAGCTTAATTCGGAATCGTCCTCTGGCCCACTGGTTATGGCTATAGAGACACTGCCGGGTGCTACAGGCCGTCAGGGCACATACATTACACCGGGCGGTGATACCGGAGATGAGAATATACAGCTGCTTATCCAGATGATAAATGAGGAGCCCCAGGAAGAATACAGAAAAGGATTGGTTGATGTCGCTGAGGAATCTTTCTATATCAGAGCTTCGGAGCCTCTAAGCCTAGATGAGGAGGTCGTGAATGGAGAATGGCAGGTTCAGGGAGATTATGGAGAGGGTTCCGAACCGAGATGCGAGATGCCTAATGCGGACTTCAGGATGTACCAGGGCAGAAGCTTCACGATACAGTGCAATATACCGGTCACAGAAGACTTTGATCAGCCCAGTGTTCTTTCTGAGATAACCGCGGGTGTCAACTACACATATATCAAGGATGCGGGAGAGAGGACTGTAGAGGTGCAGACCCGTGGATAACAGGTTAATGGTTTTGACGCTGGTCGTGGCTGCATCCGGCTGTATGCATACTTCCTCTATCGGGCCTTCACCGGCTTCATCGTCGGGGAGCGGTCTCCAGATACAGACATTTGACATATCCGATCAAAGCCTGAATCCAGGTCAGCCGGCCAGGATAACACTGGAGTTGAGAAATTACCATGATCAGAGGGTGCCGATAGATGACATATCTCTATACAACACCGGTATGCTTGAGACAGAGAATCAAGGCTGTAATCCTTCATCTTCGGAGATCGAGCAGTCGAGAGAGGATTACGTCCCGACAGTTGAATGTTCGTGGAGGGTAACTGTGCCGGAGGAAAACATTGAAGGGTTTGATTCGAAGACGATCCCGGTAAAACTTAATCTGGCGTATCAGTCGGAGCTTTCTAACTCCGATCAGCCGGTCAAGATTCATTTCCAGCCTCTATCTGAGATCGAGCAGACAAATGAAGTAGCGGAGAGCTTCTCCAACAGCGAGGTGCAGATGGATATTGAAACTGAGAGCCCTGTGCAGTTTGAAGGCTCTCCTGTAGCAGTAACGGTAAGAAACAGCGGTAACGGCAGGGTTGATTCGAATTATACTTTCAGCTACTTCCCTGAGCAGGTTCTTTCCAGCTGTCCTTCCGAGAAAAAACCTCTAATAGAGAGCGAAGCCAGCTTCACCTGCGAGATAGAACCTCAGACCGAAAACTCCCAGACAAGGAATCTTGTTTTCTCCACATCTTATAAATACGTCAAAGCGCCAACACTTGATGTAGAGGTTGTTAACCGCTAATGATCGAGAATAAGAACATAATGGTTTTGCTTTCGCTGGTTGTTGTTGCTTCAGGATGTGCACATACAGCAACTTCACAGACCAGTCAGGCGACTTCCGACAGTGTTTCGATAAACAATTTCTCAGCTTTTCCAAATAATAATGTTTACAACAATCAGAACGTTAGACTGGAGCTGACACTTCAGAACGATGGTGAAGCAACCGCGGAAAACGTTAAAGCCCGTTTATTCAATGTTCCTTTCGGATCAGGAGACAGCGAATGGACAGGTCTTCAGAGCAGAACTGTCAGCTTTGGAACCCTTGAGCCAAGAGATGAGGAGGCCAATCTGCCGGCAAGAGAGTCAACAGAGTTCTGGAGTGCGGAGGCACCAAGCCTTGAGGATGGTGTTACAATTCCGTACCAGTTCATGACAGAGATATTCTACAACTACGAGACACAGGGAACCACAAGCATCACACTTATGAACCAGCAGCGGTTCAGAGAGGAAGGAAATCCTTCCAGACCAACGCTTGACACTACCAGTGGCCCGATCCAGATGGAGGTCAGAACCCGTTCACCGATAGTTTTCTATCCCGGCGATGGGAGTGACCGTCAGTCGGAGATGTGTGTGATAGTTACGAATAACGGTCAGGGAACACCGTTCTGGAGTAGCAATATAGAAGACGGAGATTACCAGGATATTGGAGAAGAGGAAAGAAACAAGGTCAGACTTAGAGTAGAAGATCAGGGCAGAATAGAGTTCAGCAACTCGGAATCCGGAGACGACTCTAATACCGCTATAGTTGATATCTTTGGAAACAGAGGGATCGGATGCTTCAACATCAACGTGGACAATTGGAATCAAGGTGTAGGGCCACAGGAAGAAGTTCCGATCGTTATGACAGCAGATTATGGCTACTCCAAGGAGAGCTCAACGTCTGTAACAGTAACAGGCAGTGAAAGATTTGGGAGTCCAAGTTCCACAGATACAGGGGATAATGACAATTCTGACGACGATGAACCGGATATCGGCAGTCCGTCCTCACCAGGGAGCTGATAACATGGAAAGGAAAGTTCTCTCAGCAATTTTTCTCCTTCTATTTGCTGGTTTAATTCATGCACAGCCCAGCTCTCCGACATTGGACAAAGCAAGTTATTCTCTGGGAGAGGGGTGGAACAGCGTCTCTTTTCCCTCAGAAAATATAGATTTTGAATCTTTCAGACAGAAAGCCGAGGAAAACGGATGCAATCTCGTCGATTCTGATGGAAAGTATCTCTGGAGGCAGACAGGGGATACATGGGAAAAAGAGAATACTATCGACCACGGTGAAGCCTACTATGTTTTCACAGAGTTTGAATGCTCCTTCGTAATGGATCAAGAAGTATCTTATGAAGGAGAGTTTACTGTTGAAGAATCTGAGACAGATAGATTTGTTCTTAAGAGAATACCTTCGTCCCTAGATTTTGGAGAAATAGTTGATAGATGTGGTCTGGTTGAAAACAGTGAAGGATATACGACCTGGGTTCAAAGAGGAGGTAGCCCTGTATTGGATCTGGAACCTAATTGGGAGCATCCTCTTGAGCAGGACTCTTTCAACCCAACCCAGGGAGTTTACATCTACCCTGAATCAAGTTGTTCAATCACTATCGATGAAGAGGAATCTGATTCAGAGACTTCTTCCTCTGATGACACAGAGTCTTCAGATAATGAGGAAACTTCGTCAGATGACAGCACTGAGGAGATACCTGAAAGCTCTTCCGATCTAGATGTTCCTTCTGGCTGGAGTTATGAAGGAGAGGTAGAACCGGAGAGGTTCGGGGTAAACAGTAACGGGGTTATGGTTTTGGAGGCTGAGAAATGCGGTAAAATATATTACCAGAAACAGTTTGACAGAGGTGAGAAACTGGAGTTTGATATTGGATTTAATGCTGAGAACTGGGAAGGATTAGCAGGTGTATGGTACACTGATTCAGATGGCGATCTAGTTCTTGATGATCAAAGCATTGATAGATACACTGTTCAGGAGCCATCTGATCTAGATCTTAGTGGAACAGTAGAATTTACTCAGGGAGCTAATGGCTCGGTTCAGATTGGATTCTCCGCTGACCCGGCGATATGTGATGAGGTTGGGAATGCGGAATTAAGAGTGAATAGAGTCGATAATAATTAAGAAAAAAAGAAGAATTTAGAAGAAGTAGAGGACGACAGCTGTGATTGCTGCTCCTGCTACTACGGCTATTCCTGCTCTGCCTGCTTCTCCTTCAGGAACTGAGACTCTGTCCATGAATCCTCCTGTCACGGCGTTTCTCTCGCTTTCGATCGATTCTTCTACGTCCTGTCCGATCAGGAGTTTGACTGTCTTGGTTCTTGTGATGTCTGTTCCTTTTGCGTTTGCTGTGATCTTGACTTCTCCTTTCTTCTGGAATGGGACTCCTGCGTAGATGTAGGCTGTTTCTGTCTGCCCTGCTGCTACTGTTACTTCTTCAGGTCTGATTGATACCCATTCAGGTCCTTCTTCCTTTGAGAGTTCGTAGGTGTTTTCTCTTGTTCCTGTGTTGTTGAGGTGGATCTTGTAGATTGCGCTTCTGTTTTCTCCTGCGCTTGCGACTTCAGGTACAACCTGCATGTCTAGATCCCAGCAGTTTTCAACTGCTAGTGTTGTGGAGGACTGTGCTGAAGGTTCTCCGAATGTTGAAGCTGTCGAGGTAAGTGTGATCTGCTGTGTTCCAACTTCTGTTGATTCTGGAATCTCTATCTCGACTTCTTCAGAGTCTCCTGCTCCAAGCTCGACTTCTGAAGTTTGAAGTTCGCCTGCGTTTGCCTGGAGTGTGAATGTTTCTTCTGCTTCACCGGTGTTCTCTATCTCTGCCTCAAATGTTGTTGATTCGTCTTCACAGATTGTTCTCTCCTGGTTTTCGAAGCTGATTTCGGAGTTCATTCCGTTGTATGCTTCGAGTGTTGCTGTATCCGAACTCTGTGAGTTTCCTGATGCTGAAACCTGGATTTCTGTTGTTCCAAGTTCTTCAGGTGTTACTGTTAGGGTTGCTGTCTCTGAAGATCCGGATGAAACGTCAAGGCTTGTATCTGAGAGCTCACCCTGGGATGTTTCAACTGTGAAGTCGTCTGCTCTTGTTCCCAGGTTGTCGACTGTTACATCGAACTCTGCTTCTGTTCCTGCTGCTGTTTCCTGTGTTTCAGGTGTTACTGATACTTCGGAGTCGAAGCAGTTCTCTGCGTTGAACTGGACGTTTTCGATGTCCTGTGCGTAGCTTGTTGTGGAGGCTGCTACTACCTCGAAGTTTCTCTCAACTACACTGTTTGAGGACATTTCAAGTGTCAGTTCTGCTGTTTCTCCGTCTTCAAGGTTGACAGTGTTTCTTGACAGCTGTCCGAAGTCGGATGAAACTGAGAACTCTTCAGGCTGAATACCTGTGTTTTCAACCTCTATATCGTAGACAGCTTTCTGTCCAAGGCAGGCAGTCTTCGAGTTTTCTATAGTTAGATCGACTTGGTGATCTTTAATTACTTCTACTGTACCTGTCTCAGAAAATCTGTCTCCGCTGGCTCTTGATTCAGCGGTCAACTGGAATGTGTATGTTCCTTCATCTCTGTCTGTTCTTGGATTGAACCAGACATTAACTGTTTCAGAGTCTCCTGAATCCAGCTCGACTTGCTGTGGTGCGATCGTTACTTCGGCTGGAGTGGAAGAACTCAGTGTGTAAACGTCTTTAGCCGGACCTGTGTTCTCTACTTCAAGCTCGTACGATGTAAAAGAATCAATTCGTGCGCTTGAGCTTTCTGGGAACAGGTTTAGGGCTGCAGGACTTGCTGATACCAGTCCTGAAACTAAAAATGTTGCTGCTATTATAAATCCGAGTTTGTTGTGAAATTTCATGGTTTAATTGTCACCTAGTAATAACACTTCGATTAATTTTTATATATCGGTCGGTAGTTAAACCGATTTACCACTACAGAAAGGCATTTCTCAGCCTTTCAAATAGTGATAGATTTCGGGGTTTTGAAGTTCCTCCAACCTCGACGTCCACTTCCTCTGTATGGACTATCTCTGTACCGCTTGTGATCGTAACCAGAGGATCGTAGGTTCCCTCCTCTCTTGGTGTGAGGTAGAAGAACACTTCTCTCTGCTCTCCCGGCTGAAGGATTACCTGTTTCTCTGTCGTTGAAGTCCAGGTATCCGGCAGACCTCTGATACTGACGTAGTACTCGGTTCGCCTGTCGTTGTTGTTGTTGTAGATCGTCGACTTGACAATCCCTCTTCCTGACTCGACAGATGCGACCTGGCCAGGGAAGCTTGAAGCCTCTGGCTTCGCCTCATGAACTTCCACTTCTCTTTCTGAGGTACTTCTCTGACCTCTCGCAAGGCCAACAACCTCGTAGGTTACATCGCCCTGCTTCTTTGCTGTTGTCTCAAAGCAGACTTCACCCCGCTCGTTCTTGGATTCAACTATCTCTCCATCAACTACAAGCAGTACTGCTGGAATATTCTGAGAGTTAACCTCAGCACATACCTCCATCTCATCTCCCTGGAAAACTGTTTCAGGGATATCCATTGATCCTACCGAGACGGTTGGAAGCACATTTAGATCTCTGACAGCTCTAAACTCTCCTGACTCTGCTGAGATCTGGACTCTACCGGT
The DNA here is from genome assembly GCA_047617985.1 of Candidatus Nanohaloarchaea archaeon. Taxonomy (GTDB): domain Archaea; phylum Nanohalarchaeota; class Nanosalinia; order Nanosalinales; family Nanosalinaceae; genus SW-4-43-9. The sequence continues at coordinate 35,153 of JBLGBS010000001.1, forward strand.
TCTCTCCGGATAGATGTATGTTGAGTAGTAGCCATCAGGCTCTGTAGAGAGTTCTGTCATTCTTCTGCCGTTCATCTCTATACGGACATCCTGTCTTCCCCGGGCATTTTCAACATATCCGGAGACTTTGACCGCTTCTCCTGCTCTAACCCTGTCAGGCACAAGCTTCATCGAAATTCCTTCAACCTCTCCACCGGTTGTTTCACAGTCAAGAACCTCGATCGTGTTCTCTATTGTATCGCTGTTCCCTCCGACTGATCTGATTGTGAACTCTTCAGTTCCCGGCTCATCGGTTGTGAATGTTATAGTTACTTCTTCCTCTTCGTCTTCCTCAAGATGTGTGCTGTAGCTGTTTCTGTCGCCGAATCCTTCTCCCTCGACAATCAGCACTCTCTCATCATCGCCGATGTTTCTGGCGTCAAACGTTACATCAAAGCTTTCTCCTGCACAGACATCATCAGGGATGTCAATATCGCTGAATGAGACTCTGCTCTTAGCTCTTACTCTGTAGCTGGCGGATGCTGTGTCAGTGTTTCCGTCATTGTCTGTAACCCTGACTCTTGCTGTCTGGTCAAGTTCTTCGAAGAAGGTTCTCTCAACCTCTCCATCGTCATTGCTTACATCGTAATCTCCATCGCCGTCAATATCGAACTCATACTCTTCTATCTCGCCGTCAGGATCCTCTGAATCAGTTGCGTCGAAATCTATCTCCTCGCCTGTATCTGCGGAATCAGGATCAATATCCAGCTGAGCTCTCGGTTTTCTATCTCCGGCTATGTCATCTCTGAAAGTTCCGGATCTCTCGAAAAATCCTGAGCCACAAGGATCCCCTGATGTTCTTATCTCAGCTCGGATATCGGTTCCTACGTTGTCTGTGAAGTTTGTGCTGAATCTTCTCTCAGCTCCTGTACCTATCTCTGTATCTACATCAGATACTTCTTCATTTTCTACAAAAAGCTTTACATTGGCTTCTTGAGGGTCTCCCCGGTTACTTATGCTCAGTTCTGCTTCGGCTTCATCGTCAGCTGTATCTTCATCCATGAAAGATATATCCCCTATATGAATTCGACACTGCCTTTTCTCTTCTACATTTAGTGTTATTGAATCTGTATCAGTGTTACCTTCTGTATCCGTCACCGTTAACCATACCTGTTCTGAGCCTTCAGAACTGAAGGATTTGAACAGAGTGCTTCCGTATCTAATTGAACCGTCTCCGAACTCCCATCTATACTCCTTAATATCTCCTTCACTTCCAGTTCCGTCAAATCTTACAGACTCTCCTATAAACGGATTGCTGTCTGAAACAGATATCTGAGCGTTCAGTCTTTCTGATTCATCTTCACAGTAATCATCTGAGATATCTGTGTCTAGTTTAACAATAATTGACTCACTGTCGCCTTGATCGATAAACTTGTCTCGAGTCTCAGTTTCCCCTTCACATTTAACTCTAACAGTGTGTTCGCCTTCCTCAAGATTCCTGAACCTTGACTCGCCATCCTCATCAGTCCTATCAGTTTTCTCGTAACTATTTGTAAGCCTTACTTCAGCGTTTTCCAGCCGATCATTGTCTTCATCTTTAATTGTTACCCTCAGACTTGCCTGTCTCTCTCCCTGAACATCAACAGTAACTCTGTCTGTGTCCGTGTTCCCTTCTGTATCCGTTACCTGCAGAGATACTCGTCTCTCACCTGTTGAATCAAAACTTCTGGAGAAAGATCTGTCAAACACTGTATCTCCGTCCGGCAGATACCATCTGTACTCTTTAATTGGGAAATCTCCTGGTTCACTGTCAAAAGCATCAAAGCTCACAGTTTCTCCCACACTTGGCGAAGTGTCGGAAACGTGGATATTTGCGCTAGGGCCTTCAGCCTCTTCTGGAGGTTCAGGTGGCTCAGTTGTTCCGTCATCCGGCTCTATGAACCTTACTGTCTGGCTTCCTGAGTCTTTACCTGTTGCAGGATCATTTCCTGCTATAGCATCTACCTGGAAACTTACTTTGTCTCCAGCATCCCCACTGAACTCTGCATCAATGCTACATTCGTCACCGCTACAGGATCGAGTCCTGAGAGAGTTGTAGAAGTCATCTCCGTCATCGTCGTAAAGTACTGATATATCTGATAGGTCGTTACCTTCTGCGCTACCTTCTATCTTTAGTTTCTCATCTTCTGGTACTGTGTCCGGAAGATTATTCATTCTGACCTTATCAACTGAGATAAAGCCTCCCCCTTCATCGTCATCTTTGAATCTTACTGTCTGGCTTCCCGAGTCCTTCTCTATTTCTCTGTCGATTCCTGCTTCTGCTGATACCTGGAAACTTACTTCGCCAGTGTCTCCAGAGTATGAAGCTTCTACTTGACAGCTTGAACCTTCACATTCGCCTTCTTTAAGCACATTGTAGAAGTCGTCGCCGGTTTCATCTACGTAAATGTAAATACCGTGTAGACTGCTTCCTTCCGCACTACCTTCTATCTGGATTGTTTCTCCTTTATCCGCGTTTGAAGGCAGGTCGTTCATTTCAACGCTGTCAATTGAACTAAACTGCGCTGAAACAAATCCGGTAAATAGTACTAGGGTTAACGCCAGAACCATTTTTCTTTTCATTCTACTTCACCTCGCAAGTCAAGTCCTGATCATCATATTTTGCTTCAATTACTTCTCCCGATCCATCTCTAAATCTTATGTCGTAGTCCGAACCATCTTCTGTGAAGGTGTATTCCAGTTCATCCAGGCTATTGTATTCTCCATCCTCGACTAGGTTTTCGTACAAAACGTCTTCCTGCTGGTTACTTAGACAATCATCTGCAGCTTCCCAGTCATACCATTCTCCGGTTCTCAATCCATCAACTTGACCGCCACCATTTCCATTGCCAGGAGTTTGATTATCTCCTGTATGTGGCTGGTTTGAAAGGTAATCTAGACCTAATTCCGCAAGTAGTGCTCCTCCAGCTATTAATCCTCCGTATTTTAGCAGATCTCTTCTGGTAATTCCGCCATTATCTGATCCGTCATCAAGATCATATTGTTCAAGCTCTTCCTGAACAACGTTTCTGATCTCAGATACTGTGGCAAAGTCGTCAGGTATATCATCTTTGGTAGCTATATTGTCTGGTATATCATCTACTGATGCAACCTCATAATTATTGAGTTCTCTAGTTACTGTTGTTTCGATTCTATTCTCTACTTCGTCGTAATCAACATCTACATCCGCTTCAAAGTTTTCTAACTCTTCCTGTAAAACTGTTCTAAGGTTCTCTTCAGTTAATGGAGCTCCTTCTTCGAAAGCATTGATAACTGCATTGTAGACCTGTTCTTGGCGTAACGAATCACCTACAGGGAAGTCGTAATCCTCCAGAGCCTGATCTATCTCTGATCTGACCTCATCGATGTCTGTCCCTAGATCTATATCTCCTTCTTCAAATGCCTGAGATATAAGTGCAACATACTGATCTTCTGAGATTGTTTCGTCTTCAATAGTATTTTCAATAGTCTGCTCAAGTTCCGTAACTATTTCGTCGCCAAACTCGTTCCTAATATATTGTGTGTCTTCCCAGACATTTTGGATTTCGCTCTGTATTTCCTGTTGGCCTTCCTCAATCTCTTCAAGTTGCTCGAAAATCGCTTCGTGTTCTGCCGATAACTCGTCGTGCTCGTTGGAAAGTTCATTTACATATTCAGAAATGTTTTCGTCAAGAGATCCTAAATGATCTACAAAGGTCTGTTCTAATTCTGTTGAATCGTACTCTAATTCAATATTCATGTCGCTGAAATCTATATCTGCAACTGCGTCAATTATTAGATCCTGAACCAAGTTTATCCCTGTTCCTCTTTCATTTATGTTATGGCTTAAGTCTCTAAGTGCCTCGTTCTTTTGAGCAAATCTCCTTGATAGAGCTATCAAACCTTCGCTAGTATGTAGATCATCTACCTGGTCAAAGGCGCCTTCATCGAGTTCGGGTTTGTTACCAGTCCAGTCAAAGAAAGTTTCTGAAACCTGCTTCTGTTTATTTAAAAATTCTGATTCATCATCTTCGATTAGTTCTTCAGCTACTCCTCTGGTGTTCTCTAACCCTTCGACATATGATCTATGTAGGGTTAGCTGGGCTAGGAAGTTTTTCTCTGCCACCTTGTTGTTAATTTCTGAGCTCATCTATCGACACCTGTTGTTACTACAAAGTAATATTAATCTTTATATAACCTTTGGGCTGTTACCACTGTGAGTTAACGAAATACTATTTAAAGTTTTTAATTAAAGTGTGTGCGTGGTGACCACTAATGTCAGAAGATATGCAAAATAAGTTTGAAGATAACTTAGTTTCCGACGGCGGCGAGCCAGAGGACGATCAAAACCAAGATATGAACAGAGCTGGAAGAGCTAACAGCCTTACAGGTCTCGTAAATGAGACACTTGAATCTCAGCAGGATAGAAACCAGACTGCAGCAGATACAATTGATCAATGGGAATCAGAAGCTGCAGAGGAAACTGGTGATGTAGTACAGCAGTACAACAATCTCAGAGATGATGCAGGAGAAGCAACAGAATGGGAATTCTCACTTTCAACTGAAGCTGGAGAGTTCGTAGATGATCTAGATTATCACGGCGAACTCGGAATCAGAGATTATGCTGAAACCCAGTCGGAACAGATTGAAGGACTAACAGGAACAATCAGAAGATTCTCCAATATGATCGGTAATAAACAGGATGAAGTAGAGGAGAAAGAAGAGAGACTAGAAGAGCTTGAAGAAGAGAGAGAAGAAGCATATGAAGCTGTAGATCAGGAAGTTGAAGAGATGGATGATGAAGACGTTCCAGAAGTCATGGACAGCTTCGATCAGTTCCGAGACGCTAAAAGAGACAGCGTTGACAGCGAGTACGACGGGAAAGAAGCTGAAGTAGAAGAAGATCTCGAATCTCTAAGAGAAAGCATCTCTGATCTTAACGCAAAGCTTGCTCCTAGAGCAACAGAAAGATCCGAAAGAAGAGACGAGGCTCAGACAGTTTACAACCAGTTTGCTGAAGAAGCTGAAGCAGTTGTTTCAGACAATCACGGCAAGCTGAAGGAAAGCCTTGGAATTCTAAGGGAACTTGAGATTCAGCAGGAAACATACGAAGAGAAATCTGTTGAAAGCGGAGTAATCAATCAGAACCAGGGCGCTCAGGCTGACGCAAGAACAGAAGCAGCACTCGCATACGTTTCAGAAGCTCTTGACGAGATTGACGAGCTTGAAGACGCAGTTGAAGATCACTACAGAGTAACTGAAGGATTCTCATCAATCACAAAGGTAGACACAAGAGAACTAGAGCACATCTACGATGATCTAGTAGATGAAGATGCAGTTGAAGGAGAAGTAGGAGAAGATCAGTTCGGAACAGACCTACTAAGACAGAGAGTCTACGAAGCAGCAGAATCCATCACAGCAGACGGATACGACTCAATCAGAGAGCTTAGAGACATCGCTGACGACCTAGCTGAAGAATACAGAGAGGAGTAAAATCCTCTTCTCTTTCATTTATTTCTTCTTTATTTCTATACAGACACGTTTTACTGAAGGACCTCTTTCACCACATTCAGTTCTATTAACTACCTCATAACCCTCTATCCTTTCAGATATTTCATCTTCCAATTTTTCCCAGTTATCGTCCTCCAAGAACCTGTAGTAGTGTATAACACCGTTATACTCCGTGTGGTCGGAAGCAAGCTCCAGAAACTCATCCGCTGACTCCGGCAGAGGCATAATAATCCGGTCGAACTTTCCGAGTTCAGGTAGAATATCCCTTACATCGCCCTCTAATGCTTCAACTTTATCCTCTGCATCGTTGATTAGTATATTTTCTTCCATGTAGTCGACCGCTTCAGGGTTTTTCTCGACCGCTACAACTTTTTCAGGATTTGCTAGTTTAGCTGCGAGTATAGCGAAAGGCCCGATCCCTGCAAACATGACGAGAACTTTCTCACCATCTTTGATCTGATCTACTACTCTCTTTCTCTCAGTTGAGAATCTTTCTGAAAAATAGACTTTGGTTGGGTCGACCCGGAACTCACATCCAAACTCTTTGTGAACTGTCTCCGTTTCCTCACCATAAAGTTTTTCGTAGTTTCCAACTCTGAACTCACCTTCCAGCCCGCCTTCCTTCAACAGGATAGTTTTCACATTCTGGTGGTGCAGAATCCCGTCTACAGCTTCCTCTCTATCTACTCCGGCTAGATCGCTGATAACCGCTATATCACCTATTACCTCGTAGGAAGGTGTTTCAAAATCTGGTTCCTCTCCCTCTTCTTCTAGTACAGAGACCTCGTTGTCAATAGTGTCTTTAACATTAGATAGATCTTTGTCAACAAACACTCTATCCTCTTCTGAAACTTTTTCTTCAATCTCGGTTAGATCATAGTTTTCTGAAGAGAAAACTTTCAGGACTAATTCAGTTTCTTCTTTTTCAGCCTTGAACCCATTTTCGATCTCTTCCAGTCTAAAGCCCTGCCTCTCGAAAAGTTCTCTGACTTTTTCCTCTATTTTTTCCTGCTCCATGATTAGTTAAAGTTTGCTTCAGTATTTTAACCATATGCTCTATTTAATCGGTCTAGGACTTGATGATAATGAAATAACGCAGAAAGGTCTAGAAGCTCTTGAGGAGGTAGATAGAGCGTTTGCAGAGTTTTACACTAACACGGAAAATATTGATCTTGACGCACTTGAACAGAAGACAGGTACTGAAATAGAGAAACTGGATAGAGAAGACGTGGAGAGAAAAGATAGAGTACTTGAATCTGCAGAGAAACAGGATACGGCTTTCCTGGTTTCCGGGGATTCTTTAACTGCGACCACACATTACGATATCAAGCATAGAGCTGAGCAGAAAGGTATTGAAACTAAAGTTATCCATGCTCCGTCAATCTTTGTTTCCATAGCTGAAACCGGACTCAATGTCTACAAATTCGGCAGAACAGTAACGCTACCTAGAGATTCGGCACCGGAATCAGTTACAGATTACATCCAGAAAAACAGTTCTATAGGTCTTCACAGTTTAATTCTACTTGATATAGACTATCCTGCGGATGAGGCAGCTGAAAAACTGATCGGTATAGATGAAGAACTGGCTGACAGAGAAGCAGTAATTCTGGAAAGAGCGAATCACGATGATCAAGAAATAACTGTTCTAAGGCTTGAAGAGGCTGTTGACAAAAGTTTTGGAGAACCACCGCACTCAATTATTCTGACAGGTGACAAATCCCACAAGGAAGAGGAGTTTCTAGAGGAGTACAGAGAATGAACGAGACACAGCAAAGACTGGAAAAAGAGACCAAAAAATGGCTGGAGAAACTGAATTCAAGGATAGAGGAACGGGATGACTCAGTTGAGCAGATGGAGAATGTTCTCGCGTATCGGGATGACACCAATCACTTTCTTGAAGAAGAGGACTATATCCGGGCCTGGGAATCGGTAATCTATGCATGGGGAATACTTGAGACCCTGGAAAGGCTCGGGGAATTTGACGAATAGTTATTAAGCTCATTGTAAATTCGGGAGGGCCAAATACTAGAATTACTGATCGCAAATTCTGTCTGAATTGTTGACTGTTCTATTACAGTTTTATCAATTCACAGTTACAAAATATTCTTAGATGGCATCCAGCTTTGATACTTTAATGGGGTCGGTTTTCTCTGCACTAGTGCTTGCAGGTATAATAGGCTTGAGCTTCTACGGCGCTCTATCGCCAATAATAGTTGGAGCAGGATTAGTTTTGTTTATAGTTATATGGTATCTGATGAGAGGATCTGATATAGAACCAATGGAAAGGTCAAGAAACAGTATGTCATCTTCACCATCAAATCCTCCGCCTGGTGATGAACCTGAAATGGATGGCCCAAGTCTAGACGATACAACCTCTGGGTCTGCTGGTTCAGGGGATCCTGTTTTAAACCATTTCCAGATTCAAACTAGAGGAAACATTGACCTAAAAGAAGGTATATCGACCTCAGATATTATTTTCAAGTTTGATATAATTGATAACTCCGGTGATGGACTGAAAGAAATTGATATTGGTTTTCCAGCATGGGGCGCCAGTGATTCACATAATCTTCAAGGCAAAGATCGTGCAAATGATTCGGTTCCGCTGGACAAAATTGTTGGGAAAACGGAACTAAGAGAGGGAGAGTATCCATTTGAGATAAGAATTATCGACAATGATGGAAATACAACAACCCACAGAGATTCTTTCCCAGTAAGTAATAAAAACGGCGGAGGCGAAGGTACTAGTATGCCACCAGGTAGCGTTAATTGGGAAAAGTTTCACTCAGAAGCTCAAAAAGAAGAACAGCAGTTTCAAAAAGCCATCAAAGAGCTAGGTCAATACAAGAATGATCTAGATGAGGAAGAAGAGACAGTACAGTATCTTCTTAACGAAGCGAAGGATATTCTGAGAAAGATTCACGATCTAGATGAGGAATTTGTTAAGATCGAAAGTGCTTCTATAGGTCGCAACAAGACAGAAAGTCAGATAGATCAGATGAAAGTTGAAATTCAAGAGATTAACAAAGAACTCAAAGACTTTCAGGCCAAGCTAGCTCACGAAGTAGAAGTTGAGAGTAACGACGAGAAGCTTCTTAACCAGATTCAAGAGCTAGAGCAAGGACTAGAAAATGAGATTGGTTACATGAACAAACAACTTAATAATCTCTAATTTTAATTTCCCGTTATGCAGGATCCGTGGAAGTTTCTTGGTTTTCCGGCAGCAGCTGTTGGAGGCTATATGATTGCCTCGACTCAGGTTGCTGTCTTTCTCCAGGACTCCATGGGTTTGACTCAGTTCTTTTCCGAGTTAGCGGTTGTTGCTGTAGCTGGTTTTGTGGCTGGGTTTCTTGTTGATGAAGTTATACCGGCTTATATTGAGAAGGTTAGAAATGGGAGTTCTGCACCAGGCGGAGATATAGGAGGTGATATGGATGGAGATTTCGACTTTGAATAGGACGTCAGCATTTTTGCTGATTTTAATGCTCTTTTCCGGGCTTGTAGCTGGTTCTCACTACTACAGTCATCAGCAGAGCGGTTACAGTGTTACAGGTGATACAGGTTTTTCAGTTCCAGAGTACGAGTCGCAGTCAGAGCTGGCTACTGAACTAGTTGCGCCGTTTCTTTTCATTGTTGTTTTGATGAAGTTTGCTTTCCAGAAAGTGTTGATCTTCTCGTTTGCGGAGGATGACAGGGTTGACTGGCCTGGCAGAGACGATCATAAGTCTCTTTACTCCCGTGAGGCCACTTTGATGGCTGTAGCAGTTACAGGTATGATGATCCCGACTCCTTTCTGGGGTTATGTAAGACTGATTGCTTCCAGCCTGGGCTTTATAGCTACAAGCGCTGTAGCTCTGGTAATACTCTTCCTGATTTACTCATTCATCAGGGGCTGACTGTGAAAGGCTTAAAATAATCGGAGCTAATATTTACCTGTGGAAGGTAAAAAATATAGAACTGCTTTCATGGCGACTGCGATGTCTGCTTTCTCAGTTTTGGTCTCAGGGCAGATAACAGGTTCGACAGGAAATCCTGAGGAACAGCTTATTGAACTGTTTAATCAAGTCTTATTCACTTTTGAGGCCCAGTCGATAGCAGATATATTTCTCTTTTTCATCCTTCCGCTCTTCGGTTTCTATTTCATAAACAAGAATATTTTTGAGATAGCTTTCGAGAACTTTCATGAAAGAATTGGCCGGGATGAGTGGGCTTATACTGATGACGAGCTCCCGACAGGTGTGAAAGGACTATCGTTTGTTGTCGCGTTTATGACCGTTCAGATCTTCGGAGCTTTCGGAACCTGGCTTTTGGTTTCCACAGCCGGCTTAGCTTTTGCTGCCTGGGCCCTGAGCTACATGGGCCTACTGAATTTAGATAGGGAGGGAAATGAGGCAGCTGCAGAAGACGCTATAAGGGAAGTTGCTGAGGAAGAGGAAGAAGGAGAGGAAGCACTTGATGATATGGAGGAAGACGAAGCAGATGGTGATACTGGAACAGCTGAACACGACTTTGAACACGCCCTGAGAGCTTTTGAAGGCGCTGAGGAAGATTTAATTGAAATTCTTGAATATGATGAACATGAACTTATCAAGATAATTCAGAAAGCAGAAGATGCCGTCAATGATTCAACTGTTGAAAAGGGAAAGCTTTCAACCCTTCATGACAGGATGGACGAGTTCCAGAAAAGAATTACAGCGCTTTCAGATTCGATAGGAAACGATCCGGACAATAATTCCCTCCAGGGCTCAGATTTCCAGCAGACTTGGGATGACAAGAATCTTGATAACATAACTGATATGGCAGATCAGATTAATGGCCACATCAATAATGTCAAGAAGCTGGAGCTCAAAGGGAACCAAGAGGTAAGAGATGAACTCGACGATCTTATCAGGGAAACCAAGAGAATTAAACGACTGGCTCAGTTCCTTGACAGGCTTGATCACGACCTATCTCGGCTCAAGAATGACGAGCAAAGGCTTGAGAAGATGGTTCAGCAGGGGAAGGAACAGGGCGTTCTTGACGATAATTTTGTCGAAAGACTGATGGGGGATAAGCGAAAGATGAGGGATCTGGCTTCAAATCTTGACAATCTTGAGCAGGAGCTCGACTCTGTTATGCCTACTCTCAAGAAACTGATAAATAATCTTGAAGGTCATGTAACGATCGGCGAATCTGAGGTTGACGACCTAATTAAAGGAGGAAGTAATGTGGTCAGCGTGGGATACATGATTAACACTCTCGATGATATAGCAGATAGAGTCGAAGATAAGTACGCTGACGGCGGAAATAACAGATACACAACCCTCCTAAGAGGAGCCTCGCAGATACTGCAGGATGGAAGAGTCGAGCTTAACGATATGAAAAACAGCATTGAATCGGGCGAATCAAATTATGTCAGCCAGAGACTTGAACAGCTGGAAAAAGAGTACAATGAAATCGTCAACTGAGAAAACCAAATATATAAACCCGGAACCGGAAATTAGATGTATAAAGTGAGCTAAAAATGGCATGTGAAGGACCAATACTACAGTGTGTGATGAACAACCCAACCGTCGCAGGGATAGGGATTATCGCAGGATTTGTGCTTGCAAAAGCTATGGACATGAGAAAGAGAAACCGCGGAATGGGCGGTGGAGGAATGTGGTGATCCACAAATGAGCAGTAAGAAATTCCACGAATATATTTACGATGTTGAAAACTGGCTGGACGAGCTTGTAATCGCTTTCCTTTCGTTCGGCGTAATAGTTGTAATGATTGACCTGATTCTCTTCCAGAGCCAGAGCTACTCGTTTATCACTTTGGGAGATGCAATCTTTCCTTGGGTGACAATGCTTGCTCTGATGATTATCGGGAGAGAGCTATGGCTTCTAAACAGAAATGTTAGAGAGCATATGGAGCAAGGTGAGTAGTTGAGTGGCTGTAGCCGGGTTCAACCAGCTTCTTGAAACAATGGCACAGATGGACTTCTTCACAGGAGTCCTGCCGTTTGTTTTAACTTATGTGGTTCTGTACGCGGCTCTGGAAAAGGTTCCGGTGATAAGCGATAAGGATAATTTCCCGCCACTAATCGCTATAATTGGAGCATTCTTTGTAGCCCGGTTTATTGTAGTTAATCCGTTCTATCAGGATTTCTTCGTGGTTTACTTCGGAAAACTGGTAGTCGGCTTGATGGGTTTCATCGGATTACTGATTCTACTGGCTTTCACAGGTTACGAAATGGAGGACGCAAAACTGCCTGTTCTAATGCTGTTAATGGTAACTATAGCTGGAGCAGCATTTACTTCAGCAGGAGGGTTCGGCCCGCCTTGGAATCTAAGTATGCTTTCAAGCGCTAATATCGCGAGCATCACAGGATTTGTGCTAGAATCAGGTCTAATATGGATAGTTCTGGTAGTAGGAGCTCTCTGGTGGGTATCTCGTGAAGGAAATGACGGTGGAGATGAACATCCTGCTACACAACTAGGGAAATATATGTTCGGTGTAAATAATGAAGATGGTTCAGGTGGCTAATAGTGGTATTTGAAACGATTGTCGAGACGATGATGCAGATGGATGTATTCCAGCTGTTCTTTCCATGGCTTCTAGTCTTGGCTGTAACGTATGGTGCGCTCGACAAGTATGACTGGTTTGAAGAAGATACTATCAATGCTACGGTCGCAGTTGCAGTTTCGTTTATAGCTATTGGAGGGATGTATCTATTTGTTCCTGCCAGTTTGTTCCCTCATTTTGCTGCAGCGGTAGCTTTCACAGCTTTCGGTATAATAGGTCTGATGGTTCTGCTTGCTATTGCAGGAGTTGATTTAAACGAACTGGACAAGGATAGTCCGATAGCGAAGGCAGTAATGGTTATCGGCGGTATTGCTTTCTTCGGTGTGCTTGGCATTCAGTTCCTTGGAGATATGCCTATTGATCCTCTCATTCAGGTCTTCCAGGGAGAATCGTTTGATGAGGTTGTAATGCCGATTCTGACACTTGTGTTCCTTCTCGGAGTTATAGTTGCGATAACAAAAGGAGGAAGTGGAGAATCGGAAGACGGCTAGTTTACCATTCTTCCATATCGATATCGTCTATATCGTCCTGATCGACGTTTGAGCTTGTCTCAATCCCTCTTTCCTGCTTGATCTCCTGTACAAGCTGTGTTAGATCTCTAACGTTGTCAACTAGTGATGGAAGTACCTGCTGGAAAGCTTTTTCCAGTCCGCCGATCCTTGACTGGTATTCGTTGATATCTTCCTCAATATCGTCCATCTTCTGGATTACCTGGGTCTCGTCTTCGTCATCCCTTATCTCGAGTTCGTTGACTCTCTCCTCAAGACTGTTTATCTGCTCCTTCATTTCGTCTATCTCTGAGTATGCGTTTTCGAACTCTTTCTCAACCCTTTCAAAGTTCTCGGCTACGATTGTTTCAATTAACTCTTCTACATTGCCTGTGTTCTGCCCGGCCGGCGGTTCTGATCTCTGCTGTCCGATAGGTTCCTGATTCATACCAGGGTTAGGCTGAGAGTTCATATCCTGCGGGTTCATTTCCTGTTCTGTTTCCTGCTCGTTTTCGTTAAATCCTTCGTCCATCGGGCTTACCTCTTTGTTTTCTCCCTTGTAGGGAGTCATTGGCTCCGGGCCGTCTTCCTGCGTTGTCGCAGAAGTTTTGACAGCTTGGTTTATAGCTCCCTGAACCTCTTCGCGGGAGTACTGTCCCTGTAGCTCCTGCCTTACTTCTCCCTCGGAGTACCCCTGCTCGAACAGATTCTCAACAGTGCGCTGTAAACCTCCACCGAAGTCGGACATATCGTCCTGACTGCTGAAACCGGTTTCTGGCTCCTGACTGGAGTTTTCCTCTTCCTGGTTATCGCGGAGTCTTCCGAAGAGCTGAAATTTCATGTTATTTTACTTCCTCACTACTTGTTTTGGAACTTCTTTTATTATTTGGTTTGGTTTCCCTGCTTTTTATCTTTCTGTCCACTATCTGCTCAATTTTCTTCTCAGAAACCCCACTGCTCTCGTTTACCATCTCCTTGACTTCTTTTTTTGTCGCGAAGTTTGACTGAATCGGATTCATGAGATCCATGTAGTTCTCTATTTCATCTATCTGCTGTTCAGTGACATATTTTTTCTTCTCCCTGTTCAGCTCCTTGATGTCGACTTCCATGTTTGCGATTCTATCCCTTATCTCCTCTAAATCGTCCTCTAAATCCTGTATATCACTGCTCAAGTCTTTGGTCTTGTCGAGAAGGGAGTCATCGAGAGTGTTGACTCTGGCTGTAAGGTTCCTTACTTTCTCTTCAAGGTCTCTGATCCTTCTGTTGAAGTCGTTGACCCTGTCAACAATACGGTTTAACAGATCTTGCTGTGGCACATCTTTTATTGTAGCAAACCTTGAATAATAATGCTGGGTATGAGCGTACAGGATAAAGATGTTTTTGACTATGAATACGACGATGAGAGCGGGACGATAGAAGTCAACATGCTTGGCTCAATATACGGAGCCTCTATAGAGGATTATCCCGAGGTAATGTCCAGAGTCATCAATATACTGCAGGAGGTGCCTGACGCATCCTCAGTAGTGCTTTCAGAGTCCCGGGACTACGAGTACGGCGATGAACAGGTAAGAATGCTGAAAGAGATCTCCGAAGCAATAAGGGATATTTCGTCTCAGGGTTATCTCTCACAGAATATTCGAACAGATAAATGTGAAAGCCTGTACCAGGATCATCTGCCTGAGGTTCAGAGGATAGTTATAGACCAGTTAAGGAAGGATCCGATCGGCGGTTATGTCCAGCTGAAAAGAAAGGAGAGGCATCTCAAGCAGGAGATGAATGAAGCTTACCCGCAGAAGAAGAGGTGTCTGAAATACTTTATACAGGATGTAATTAGACCGGTTAAAAAGACTCTTGAGGACTGTGAGATGATAGAGCAGGCTCGAAGTGATGAGTTTATCACAGGCCACCATGTAGGTGATAGGGAGGTCTACAGGGAGTTCTTCCATCCTTTGGTTCGTCCTAATTTCATGCTTACGAAGTTCATGTCGCTCCCTCCAGAGAGAGGTGAGGAAATCGACCGGTACGAATCAAGAAATGATGTAGAGGTGTCGGTTTACGATGTCCCGGATCAGGTACAGCCGGTTTACCATGTTAATCCGCCGGAATTCAATCTCTCCGAGGAAAAATACAAGTTACTGGATGCGGCTAGAAGATTCCTGGCCTCGCATCAGCCGGAGTCAGGGGAGTTCGCACGTCCGGATAGAATGAGGCAGGTTTTCCAGAATATTGGAAGAGATATGATAAGGGATATCGCCCAGCAGATGGATATACAGCTTTCCAGGGAGGAATCAGAACAGTTGACATCTATACTGAACCGCTACACTTCCGGGCTGGGAGTACTTGAATTATTGCTTTCCGATCCTAAGGTTCAGGATGTTTTCATCAACTCACCTATTGGAGACTCTCCGATCTACATTAAACACCAGGAGTACGAGGAGTGTGAGACCAATCTTATCCCGACAAAGGAAGAGGCAGAGTCATGGGCCACTAGGTTCAGGATACAGTCCGGCAGACCCTTAGATGAAGCTAACCCGGTTCTTGACACTGATACAGAGGTGCCGGGAGGTCGGGCTAGGGTTGCGATTATACAGGAGAATCTGTCGCCGGAAGGCTTGGCATTTGCTTTCAGAAGACACAGATCCCGGGCATGGACACTACCGCTGTTTATTGACAAAGATTTCATCAATCCGCTCGGTGCAGGACTACTATCTTTCATAGTCGATGGTAATCGATCTGTCCTGTTTGCAGGAACTCGTGGAGCCGGTAAAACTTCCTTATTATCTGCTTCAATGCTTGAACTGCTTAAAAAAGAGAGAGTGGTTACTGTCGAGGACACTATGGAGCTTCCTATCCGTCAGATGAAGGATCTGGGATTTAACATTGAATCTATGAAGTCTCGTTCTGTTATTACACAGGTTGAAAATGAACTACCGGCTGAAGAAGCTATAAGAACTTCTCTACGTCTTGGTGATTCTGCACTGGTTATTGGAGAGGTTAGATCTGATGAAGCCAAAACATTGTACGAGGCGATGCGTGTAGGGGCTGTAGCAAACTTTGTCGGAGGTACAATCCACGGTGAATCTGCTTACTCTGTTTTCGACCGTGTTGTCAACGATCTTAATGTCCCTAGAACCTCTTTCAAGGCGACCGATATCATTGTATCGGTTAATAAGATCCAGAGCCCGGATGGTTTGGAGACTTACAGAAGGGTTACAGGTATAACCGAAGTCAGAAAGGACTGGACGGATGATCCGCAGGAAGAAGGAGCGTTCGTAGATCTGATGAGATATGATTCCAATAAGGATGAGCTTGTACCTACTGATACGCTGAAAAACGGCGAGTCGGAGATTCTGAACCGGATTGCGGAAAATATCAGGGAGTGGAAGAACGACTGGCAGGCAGTCTGGGACAATATACAGCTGAGAAAGAAGATGAAAGAGGAACTGGTTCAAAAAGCCGAGGAAACCGGGAATGATGAACTGTTGGAGGCGGAGTTTGTTGTTAAAGCAAACCAGAAGTATCACATACTGGCGGAGAGGGTCGGTGAGGAGTACGGCAGTCAAGACCCTGAGAGGATTTTCGCCCGGTGGCAGGAATGGCTAAATCAGCAGGTGTAGTGGATGAATGAGAAAGAGAGGGATCGGCTTAAAGATATTGTAAATGACCTGAACAGAAAGATGGAGATGCCTCCGTACAACACCGGCTCCAAAAGAGGTTACTCCAGGGAATACAAAGAATACAGAGAAGAAGAGAAGGAAGAAAAAAAGATGAGCCGGTACGAAAAGCTCTGCAACAAATCTTCTGAAATCTTGAATATTAAAGCGGGGGAAAGGACACAAAATAAACTTAGTCCGCCTCTAAGGCTCCTCAAATGGGATATAACCCCAGGAATGGTTCTGTCCGCTTCTGTAGCAGTTAGCTTTACACTTTTCACAATCTGGGCTCTCAGCTTCATGGCTAATCTTATTCTCGGGCCTATTATTCCAGTCTCGATCATGCTTGTCGCAGGTCTAATATCCCTAGCATCGGGAGGTTACATATACTACAAGCCGGTTTACGACGCTAAAAATAAGGTGATCAAGAGCAGTGGCGAGATGATACTGGCTATACTGTACATGGTTATCTATATGAGAAGCTCTCCCAACCTAGAGGGAGCTATCCGTTTTGCCGGTCTCAACCTTGAAGGCCCTATAGCCAAGGATTTGAAAGGGATTCTCTGGGATGTCGAGGTAGGTAAATACAATAATATCGAGGAATCGCTGGAAAAATACACGAAGGCGTGGAAGGACTACAATGATGACTTTCTTGAGTCTCTCCAGCTCCTGAAAGCAGCGGTAAACGAACCCAACAAGGAGAGGAGGGAGTCTCTTCTTCAGGACTCAATTGATAGAATTCTGGATGGTACACAGGAAAAGATGAAACACTACGCACAGGGCCTCAAAACCCCTGTAATGGTGTTGAACGCTATGGGGGCTATGCTTCCGGTTCTCGGCATGATAATGCTTCCGCTCATATCGGTTTTCATGGGCTCCAGTATCACTATAACCCATCTATTTTTACTTTTCAATGTCATGCTTCCCGGCTTTCTTTACTGGTTCATGCAGAGAGTGTTGAGCTCGAGACCTCCAACCGTCAGCTCGAAGCCGACCAGCCAGGAGAGTCTGCCTGCCCGCGGAAGATACTTGATCGACTCTCTTGGCGTGGAGATACCGACCTGGCCGATAGGTCTCGGAATTTTCCTCGTAATAGGACTCTATGGAATAGTAGGTTATCTCATCTTCCCTTTCACCTATCCACTCCAGAGCGAAGCTGCCCAGCAGGCATCAATACCTGTGATTCTCGGTAGTTCTGGAACCGCTTCACCGATCGCGATGCTTATGAGATCTCTAAGTATAACAACAGGAGCAGGCCTCGGTATAGGAACTGCGTTAATCCTGGGGAACAAGAAGAGGAAGGCAGCGGAGGAAAATCTCAGAAAGATAGAACAGCAGTTCCCGACAGCGCTTTTCCAGCTTGGAAACAAGATCTCAGGTGGAACACCGATAGAACTGGCTCTGGAGGAAGCAGCGGAGTCAACTTCTGATCTGGAGATATCAGCATTGTTCAGAGAATCCTCCCACAACATCAAAGACATGGGGATGACCTTTGAGAAAGCGATATTCGATGAGAGCTACGGTGCATTGAGACAGTTCCCGTCCCAGATGATTCACACGGTTATGAAGGCGATCCTCAAGTCCTCTGACAAAGGCACCAACATGGCTTCAATGGCCATGATGACAATCTCAAAATATCTCGACAATATCCACAAGACCCAGGAACGCCTCAACGACTTGATGGAGGATACAACTACCACGATCCTGATGCTTGCTTATCTGCTTGCTCCGATTGTTTCGGGAATTGCGGTAGGAATGTCTCAGACGATAATCACAGCTATGTATGAGCTTAGCAGTTCTTTCTCAGGTATAGAAGAGGATATAGGTTCTACTCAGGCAGGTGCCGGTGGAGATTTCACAGGTATAATCGGAAACCTTGACTCAGCGATCCCACCGGAAGTTCTACAGTTCGTGGTAGGAGTTTATCTAATCCAGTTACTGTTCATCCTTGGAACATTCTACATGAAAATCCAGGAGGGAGAAAACAAAACCTACAGAAACATGTTCATCGGGAAGATACTTATTTCAGGAATGATATTCTACAGTTTAAGCCTGATCATAGTATCGGTCTTATTCGGAGGTATTGTACAAGGTGTCCCAACATAAAGGAAGACTTTCCAGCTACATGGTGTACGAGATAGGTTTAACGATGATAATAGTCGCATCGCTGTTAATATTCTGGTCGGAAGGTGTTCTCCCGTGAAAGGTTCCTCAATGAACTTTCTGATCGGACTTCTGATCGCCCTGTTCATGTTCCTAGTAATTGGAACACTGATAATAACTTCAATCTTCGATGCCCAGGGAGCAGCGGATGGGTGCGGGCCTCTGGCATCAATAATAGCGGATATATCCAGTTCAGCTGTGGAGACTTGCTAAAATGTCATTCACAATAAACTCGGTGGTGTTCAAAGTATTCCTGCCAATCCTTGTAGGTCTAGCTATATTCGCCACGCTTGACTCAATTAAAGTGGACTCCCTTGATCCACAGGTTGACAGTCTAGGTGACGCCTTAAACTCATTTAACAGAGAGATAGTTTTGGCGAATACTGATGAAGAGCAGCAGTCTCTAACTGGTGAACAGAGTGCAAAGGCTAGAGGGAAACTTAGAGAAGCGGTTATACTAAATGTGATGATCTCTCAGAACTGTGGATTGACTTTGAAACCTGAGGAGGCGAACGTAGTCAATGTACAGGAGGAGTTTCAGCAGAGTACCTGGGAGGAGCTGAAAAATCTGGCAGAAGGATCAGCACAGAGTTCTTCAACGAGTATTTTTTATCCTTACGAAGAAGACAATGAGTACTATAGATCAACAGATGAAGAGTCTGATGGCCCTTATGCTGCTTTGAGAGAGGATGATGTAGGTATAAGCTGTGCTGGAGCCGATCAGCTATCTTCAAATATACCGGGAGCCTCAGCTCTTACTGAAAATGAAGGCAATGATATGGAAGGGAGATATGGTAGGGTAGGGTTTGAGGTTGCAAATAATTTCACTGTTAAAGATACTAGAGTAGCAGCTTTCAGATTCCCTAATCTAGGAGGAGAAGGTTCTGAAGGTGTTTATACAGAGCTTTTAATGGGAGGGAAAGTCCTCACATTTGCGCCTGATGGATGCCAAGATTCTAGTTTCTATGATTCAAAAGTCAGGATGCAGAATATACCTGTTATAATAGAAGGTAGTAGCTCCCAAGAACCTTGTAACGGGCCGAAACTAGAATACAATGCTCTGGATATAAATTATATGATGTGTGAAGGGGCTACAGGCTACATACAGACTAATGTTGGAGGTCAGACTGGAGAACATACTTTGGAAGGGGATAATCAACATGCTGCACGTTACTTTAACTTTGTAGGAGAAGCAGGCGGTGTGATTGAATCCGGAGTCGAATTTACACAGGGCTTTGAAATACCTGACTTCTTTTCTGAGTCTGCTGGAGATTTAAGTGGCTTTGTAGAAAGGCAGTTTGTCCAGGTAGATTTGAATCCGAAAGTGCTCGTAAGACAAAAAGGTGATGACTGCTTAGAAGGTTTGACTTTAGATGATGAATCTAAAGTTATAGGTCCAGCAATCGACCACAACAATGATGGAGACCGTGAAAGATGTGAGTTCGATGACTTCGAGAGTTACGGAGAAAATTCCAGGGAATGGAACGATCTAAATGTGACGTGTGGGCTTGTGAAAGAATCAGCTCAGCAGGAAGGCTTCGAGTACTACAGGCCTGTCTGGTATGTAGAAGATAGGCAATTCTGCTTCGATGAAGCAGAGGTTAAGGATGGCTACAGAATTACAAGCGGATCTCTGGACAGTATAAAGTTTGATGAGGGGGTCGTGATGACTAGAGATGACGGCCAGCCAAGGAATGATGTTGCGTATGATCTGAGTTATCTTCAGGAAATTGAAAAAGTAGTACTTGAGTATGAATCCTCGCCGGAATCAGCCGTAAGCGTAGCTGTAAATGATAATTATCCTGTTTTTAAGGTTCATGATGCTCATAGCGAGATGTACTTCGAAGAAATTATAAAGAATGAAGATTTCGATGAAATAGAGGCGGAATACGAAGCTGAGAAGATAGGAGAAGGAAGGCAAGATCACCTTTTAACTCTGAATCCTTCTGAAGGTACTTTTGACTGGCGTTGGAGCGAGGGTAATGATAGAATGAGATATACTGGAGAACTTGAATCTCTTCCAGATGAGATCAGTTCGGTTGAATTTAGACAGGCTGGAGGAAATGAAGCTGAGGATGTAAAATTGAAAAGTATTGAAATCAGTGGTGGTTCAGCATGCTAAGTTATCTACTCAGAGATCTGGATTTAAGACTGAAAAGCAGGAAAGGATTAGACAAACCTATATTCTTGGTGGCGTCCCTGACTTTGGCTATCATGTTCCTGATGGCGTATTATCTGGCGACGACAGGCTGGATAGAGGGGATAGGCGAGCAGTTCAACAGTAATGTCGATCAGTTTAATTCGTCGCTTCCTGATTAAAAGAGTATTCAGGTCAGTAAATCCAAGTTTATTTATCCAGGCTTGAAGCTTTATTATCCATGGATATATCGATCAGGATGGTTGTATCGATGGTTCTTGGAATCGCGGTAGTAATGGTTCTGGTCTTTATAGTTCAAAATCAGACAGGAGGAGCTGAAAGCTTTCTTCAGGGGCTTCTTCCATGAATTCTGAGACTGCTATAGTTGTCGCTGTAGTGATAGCAATAACTATAGTTCTGTCAGTTTCACTGTTTTTCAACACCAGTCTTGATCAGGTAGGACAGTCCCTATTAGGCGAGAACTCGGATGAACCAGGTTTTTTCACTCCAGAAGAAAGTGATGATGGAGGATATGAGTTCCCTACGCAGGGCGATGAAAGCTCCGGTACAGATCAGCAGACAGGTGAAGGATAGAAATGGCTGGTTTTAGTCCTATGGTTATGATTACAGTTGTACTTGCTACTATAGTAGCAGCTCTGGTGCTAGGGATTGGTATAGGAGATATCAGGGCGCTTTCTGATGCAACCGATAACCAAGAGTCCGAGTTTGATGATTTTGTGGAACAGGTTAATGCAGTCTGTGATAATGAGCAGGGAGTGGTTCGTGGATCCGTTCAGATAGATAATTACAGGATAAACAGGAGTCAGAACGATCAAAGGATGCTGATGCTTGTTAACTCTAATGAAGAGATAGAAACTACCTCGGAAGTTAACTGTCCGGTGCTTGAAGAGTTCAGCATTGATGTCGATTACAGGATTGAACGTCAGGATTCAGAGCGTGCTGTAGAAATTTATGAAGACTCTACATCATCTCAGATAGGTGATCTCAATCAGTAAGGGAATGTCTCAAACTCTAGGTCTGGCAATTGTCGCATTTTTTGCAGTTGCGCTCGTAATGAGTATAGGGATTGAGAGAGTTGCGGAACTTGATGACAGGATCTCACTTAACACTGTTCCTCTCGTAACTGAAAGGGTTGAAATAGCAGTTTACACGCTTGAATCAGCTCCGGATGGCTCTTCGGTCGAACTAGAGCTCCGTGACAAATACAATGTAACTAATGAAAACGGCGGTAGCATAGCCTATGAGTTTGACAGTTATCTGCCGAGCGAAGATGAGACTAATATAAAGGAGATTAGTCCCCCAGGAGACTCCAGGGTTTTCATAGGTGAGGAAGGTAAAAGCGAGTATATATGTATAGAAAAATCAGGTGGAGTGACTGTGAGCTCGGGTGAGTGCTAGTGAAGGATGTGCTACCGTTTGTAATTGGATCAGTCCTGATAATTCTGGTTATACTTCTGTCTATAAGAATGCAGATCTCCACAATGCAGGGGCTAGATGAGTTAACAGTTGAAAACAATCAGAGACTTGGATATAAGGCAGCCGGATCCATGCATGTACTTGATGAAGGCGATAGGATCGGAGTAATGACAAGACAGGAATACAGACAGATCAAGCAGAACTGTGCTGAAACTGTTCCTGGTTTCGGAGGAGAACCTCTTACGCTAGATAATGCTGACTGCCCCGAACTGGAGATACCGCTTCCTGTACCGCTCCAAATTGTAGAGGAAGATGGCCAGATTACTAATACCCGTATGATGGTAGGTGAGAGCAGTGAAGGGTTCAATTGATGCCACGGTTTTGATCGTTCTTCTTACTCCGATGGTGTTACTGCTGATACTTGCTTCGTTCTTCATAGCGGAGGAAGGTGTTAAAAGCTCTCTTTATGCTGAAGTAAATTTCAATGAGAACAGTTTCCAGACGGCGACAGCCCACTCCATAGTTATGAATGAAACAGTCAGGAGGAAACTTGGATTCTTCCAGTATCAAGATGAAGAAACGATGGAGAAATGGAACAGGTCAGTATCAAGATACGCGGAAAGAGTTCTCAGCTCGCAGAGCAATGTCTACGGCTTCAGAGCTGCGGAGGGAGAGGTTGAGATCGAAAGTGAAACATATGGCCAGGATTACCGATTCTCAACTTATGTTGCTTCTCCAAGCAGAGAAATGGTTACAGCTAGGTCGGCTCTTGGAGGCGATTTACCTTGAAAGGACAGTATATCGGGATGGTCACACTTTTCGTATTTCTATTCATAGTAACAGGGAACGTGTTCGGAGCAATCCTATTTCAGGAAGAGTACAGTGAAAGAGCTGAATACAGCGTAGGAGGATTTAACACAATAGCTGAAGCCCAGATAAGAGGTAAAATGTATGATTCCCGGATGGAGAAAGAGCTGAACTACTCATCAAACATTGTCGCTCTCCAGCAAGGAGAGAAGGATAGAAGATGGGAGTCGGCTCCATCCCACCAAGAGGTTATAGACAGCTACAGTCAAGCAGTTGCATCAGAGCTTAAATCCCAGTCAGGCCTAGTTGACTGCTCCCCTCCAGAAATCGGATCGGTTTCCGTTGAAGACAATAGTAGATACACAGCAAGCTTCTCCGACCCATTTATTTCCTGCAGTACCGAAGGCACAGAATCCCAGATAAAACTTTCCGAAGAACAGCTCGAGATACAAAATTTCAATAATAGCTACTTCCAGCTCTCCAAGGTTGGCGTTGAAATGGCGGAACATATAGACGAAAAGGATTTACCGGATAGCTGGGAGTCTGGAACTGCTTCCTCCTCGACACAGGCAGATTCTCCCTTTGCTCTCGATAAGGAAGGTACTGATAGGAGGGCGCGTCAGAAAGCTGAGAGTGATGCTGTTCAGAATGATGATCTACAGGAGGAAGTAATATCTGATTTCGAGACACCTGAGTGGGTCGATTTGGAAACAGACGTAGAGTATAGGTATCGGGTTTTAGACACTGATAATGAGCAGGATTCATTCACTTACACAGTATGTGATAATAGAAATGATGAAGGAGAATGTACTAATGAAAGAGAGGTTACCGTTTATACCTACAACTCAGAGTATGAAGTTGAAGTTACAGATATCATAATGAAATATGATCTAGCTGACAGGAAAGAGATAGAGGTGTATAAGGATCCAAGAAAGGCTTTGGAGGACGGTGATGTAGAGTACAGTGATTTCGATATAGATTATGAGACTGAAACCCGAAGATCTTTCAGGAGGTGGGAAAACGGTGAGTTGACGACAGAGGAGGTTAAGGAGCAGATTGATGGATTTGAAATACCAAGGGAGGAACTGCAGAGGGAAAGAAAAGTCCTGGATTCAAACGCGGTACTTCAGACGCTTCATTTCAAATTCGATTATATCCATGAGATTAACTGAGTCAGTTTTTTATCAGTTGGATACAAAAGGGGATGTAGGTGACCTAACAGTATGCCAGAAGAAGATGACAACACAGTATATGTCGGTTCAAAACCTGCCATGAGCTATGTTCTCGCCGTAGTAACCCAGTTTAATGAAGGACACGAAACAGTACACGTTAAAGCGAGAGGCAAAGCGATTTCAAGAGCAGTAGATGTTGCAGAGATGGTCAGAAGCAAGTTTGAAGAAACTGCAGAAGTTGATGAAATCTCAATTGACACGGACCAGATTGAGACAGACGAAGGGGACGAACTAAATGTTTCCTCAATCCAGATCAACCTTACACAGGATCAGGAGTAAAGGTTTCTGACTGCTACCAGTCTCTGGAGAGATTTGTTCTCTCACCTCTATTTTCTTTTTACCTCGTTCACCGCACCGTTTTTATACAACCAGAACCAAGCAATTGCTATGAACAGTAAAGGCATGTCCCAGACACTGGCACTTATTGTCGCTGCCTCCGTTCTTATGATGACAGCGCTGACCGTAATTTTCATGGTGCAGGGTGGTCTGGGAGATGTAAACAGCGATACCAGCTCAAGCTCATGTAGGGGTACAATACAGGCAATATGTAGCGGAACAAACGCTAACCAGGATCTTCCAGCTACCTGTATGGATCAAGAAGGAAATCCTATCCCCAGCACCGAAACCATGTCAGCGGTTCAAGGCGATACAGTAGTATGCCAAGAAGTGCGGTAGTGATCTAAATGGATAAGACTATAGAGGTAATCGTTGTTGCGATGGTAGCGCTTGTCACAGGCATAGCTATGCTCTACCTTGCGACAGGCCAGGCAGAAGGATTTGGAGGGTTTGCTGACAGCCAGCAACAAGGAGCTCAGTGCAGTTACTATGAGGAAAGGATTTCTCGATCTTGTCCAGAGGAAGCAGAGTCTCTAGAAAGCCAAGCTCCAGAAGAATGTAAACCTATACAGGCTACAGCTAGAACAGCTAGAGAATGTGGTGATGAGGACAGTAGTGACGGCACTAATGATGATTCAACAACTGAAAGCAGTTCTGGCGATACAGGTTTTACTCAAGAATAGTTATCTAGTTAGATTTTAAACCGAGTTCTTTTTCGACAATTTTCTCTACTTCCCAGAGTTCGCCTTTTTCTATTTCAACCTCTGTTCCTACACCGATTAGAGGCACAGGATTCAATGTGTGGGAGGTTTTAGGGGAGTTTTCTGTTCCCAGATCTTCACAGTTTCCGTGGTCGGCGGTGATTAAACCGGTGTAATCTGTTTCCTCCAGTTTTTCAAGAAGACGGCCTACATTTCGATCAACGGTCTCAACCGCTGTTTTCACCGCTTCCATCTCGCCTGTATGGCCTACTAGATCGCAGTTTGCGTAGTTCAGGAGAATGAATTCGTGTTCTCCTTTCTCCATTGCTTCCAGAACGATATCAGTTATCTCGTCGGCGTGCATCTCCGGTTTCTGGTCGTATGCCTTGATCTTATCGCTCTCAATGAATTCCCGGTCTTCATTTTCAAACTCCAGCTCTCTCTGGCCGTTGAAGAAATAAGTAACATGCGGTTTTTTCTGTGATTCGGCAACCCTTAACTGTGAATAACCGGCTTCTTCAATTTTCTCGCCTAGAGTGTTTTCAACCACGATTTTTTCGAACATTACAGGATTTTCAAAGTCTTCACGATATCGGAACATTGAGACAAAGTTCGGCTCTGTATCTGCTTCAAACTGTTGAAAGTTTTCCTTCAGGAATGCTTCGGCTATCTGTCTCTCCCTATCCGCTCTAAAATTGTAGAAGATTAGTTCGTCGTTGCTTTCCATTCCTGGATAATTTTCCGAAACGGATGGTTGTATAAAATAGTCGTACTCTCCTTCCTCGTAGCAGTGTTTCACGGCTTGTTCTGGAGCTGAAAACCGGAATCCTTCTGCTTCTGCCATTGCCTGGTAGGCTTTCTCGGTTCTACCCCAGTTGTGACCCCTGTCCATGGAGTAGTACCTACCCATCACGGTGGCGATCTCCGCAGCAGTTCCATCTGTCCATTCCTCGATCTCCCCAAGGAATTTTTCAGCGCTCTTCGGATCTACATCCCTACCGTCAGTGAAGCATTGTATCCACACCTTTTCCAGTTCATAATCTTGTGTTATATCAATCAATGCTTTCAGATGGTTGATATGGCCGTGAATTCCTCCGTCGCTGATAATTCCGGCGAGATGTACGGCAGTATTATTTTCCTCTGCTTGCTTAAGTGAGTCCTTCAGAGCTTTCTTCTCCCTTAACTTGTTTTCTTTGATCGTCTCGTTGATCCTCTTCAGTCTCTGTGGAATCCTTCTACCTGCTCCGAGATGTAGATGCCCGACTTCGCTGTTACCGGTGTAGCCCTCTGGGAGACCGACCGCTTCCTCTGAAGCTTCAAGCTTCGAGAATCCTTTGCTCATTAATTTATCCAGGTTAGGTGTTTCCGCCTGTCTGAAGGCGTTGCCTTTTACCTCATCTCTAAGCCCAACACCGTCCATCACGACCAGAAGAACCGGTTCCATAAACCGTAATTGTTTCCCGATGTTTAATAACTGAGGCTTCACAATTTAGCTGTATGTTTTCCTCCATTAAGGAAAAACTTGCCGGAGAGGATAAGGATCAACAGCTCCAGGATTCTGAGACAATTGATGAAGTGAGAGAGGAGATAGAAAATAGCTCGGAAACCGGAATTGAAAGAATGGAGGAAAGCCTTTCCAACGTCGAGAAACTTGAAAAAGCTCTGGAAGAAGAGTTCTCTGAGGATAAATCCGAAGATTCAAGCAAGGAAAATGATATCGAAAACGCTATAGAGGAGTACACTAAAGACCTTGAAACATCTGAGGACACTGAGATAGAAGGAGAGATGACCGAGGGAGAAAACAATGGTAGCTCAACTGAAACAGAGTTTCTTGAACAGCAGAGCTCGCTCCATAAGCCGACACTGGCCGGCCCGGAAAACTCTCCTCAAAATCTGGAGTCCCAGGTAAAAGAGTTCGAGGAAAAGATTGTTGCCGATGAATCTGAAGAGCTTGCCAGGATAAGCGACCTTGAGCAGAGAGTGGAGAGAATGGAGTTAGATTCAAAGGACGACCTTGAAGACAGGATTGAGAGACTGGAGAGAAAAATTGATTCGATGAATTCCGTGGAGAAGTTCACTGAAAGACTTGAGGAACTTGAGCAAGTAGTTGAGGAAAAAGATCAGAGCACAGTAAATGAGCTCGAGGAAAAAGTGGATCGGCTCTGGGAAGCTTTCGATGAAGAAATTGAAGCTATTGAAAACAGAGAAAACGATACGGATCGAAAGATAAGGCTTCTCTGGCAGGCACTAGACCTCAAGGTTGAGGAGTTAAAGAGCGAAGTTGAAGATGAGAATAAGGAGGTTGAAGAGCTCTGGGAGGCACTTGACGAGGAAATGATGGACGTGGAGTCCAGAATTCACGACAGCGAAGAGGAGATAAAGGATCTTTACTCGATAGTTCTTGAACTTTCAGAGCTTGTAAAGGAAGAGATTCAGCAGATCAACCACTAGAGTTTTAACATTTTGACCACTTCTAGGTATTAAAGAACTGATCGGATTTCTTTTCACTGAGATAAATCCGATTCTGAAAATTAACCGGAAACAAGAGGAGATTCAAATGCCAGAAGATGTAATATTTGGAGAAGACGACGACTCAGACCAGGAAACACTATTCGAATCCGAGGAAGATGACGGAGAGGAAACTCAGGAGACCGAAGAGAAGGAGAATAAACAGGATGTTCTGTTTGGAGAGGATGAATCCGATGAAACGGAATCTGAGGCAGAACAGGAAAAAGCAGATGAGGAAGACAGCGCTCCGGTAGAAGAATCTGGATCCGAGAACGATTCAGAAGAAGAGGAGGAATCCGCTGAATACAGCGTTGGTGAAGAGGAAATGGAAGAAAAAAATGTTGGGAATGATGAAGAATCTGCGGAAGAAAGCCAGGATTCCGCTATAACAGAAACCGAGTTTGAAGCAGAAATAGAGGCTTTGAAAGACAGATTGCAGGAAATTGAGGAAGATATTGAATCTGTTGAAGATAAAGATGTTGAAGAACTGGAGCAGAAAGTTGAGGATCTTGAAGACTCTGCAAACAATACCGACGTAACTGAAGAAGATCTAGAAGACCTTCAAGAGGATCTCAGCGGACTTGAATCAGAGATCGAGGATATAGATGAAGTCGATATCAGCTCTCTCCAGGAGGAGATAGAAGAGGTCGACCGGTCGGAAGAAATAGAGGAGCTGAAGGATCGGCTGGCCGAGAAATCCGATCTCATCGAAGAGATAAGAAACAAGCATGAGGAGAGAATGGAAGGTCTACAGGAACAGCTCGAAGACCTTGGAGATCTAGACGTAGAAGGAGCTGATGAAGATATCGAGGCCGAACTCGGAGATCTGAACGATCAGATTGAGGCGCTTGAAGAAGATGTTGAAGGAATTCTTGACCGTCAATCTGAGTTCGAAGATAAAGTTGAGGATTTCGATCCGGAAGATATAGACAGGCTGGAGGTCAAGATCCAGAATATTGAAAACGGCCTCGAAGAACTGGAGGAAAAAGAGGAAAAGAAGGATATCTCGAAGCTCTCAGAGGAAGTCGAACAGCTGAAAGGCATGATATCCGACTTCAAATGGATATTCAACGACTTCGACGATCTAGCGAACCTAAAGCTTCTATCACAGGAAGAATACAAAGAACTAGTAGAGAAAGCAGATAGTTCTGCCGACTCAACACCCGAAGACATGGATGAGAGAGTGGAAGCTATTGAAGAGCTCAGCGCCAATATGCAGGAAGTTGCGGAAAACGTTGAGACAGGTGAAGAGCTCGAAGAGCAGATCGAACAGCTCAGGCAGAAAGTAGCTGAGATCGAGAAAAGATCGGCGGAGAGCAAGATCAAACCGCTTGTGAAGCGGGTTGAGAGGCAGGAAGACCAGATAGATGAGATCCGTGAAGGCTACAAAGAACTCGGTGAGATGATGGAGCTTGTCTTAAAGGAGCTCAGAGAAACCCGGTAAAAATCTAAACAAAACTTCCAAGCCCGGACTGTCGGGATTCTAGAGCTTTCTCCAGCTTCTTTAGACTGGAGTTAACCCGATCTTCGGAAAAATCATGTTTACCTACAAGAATTTCTCTTATTTTTTCTTCATCCGGGTCTTCGAAACTGTAATCTCTCTCAACTACAGGAGGATTCATGAAGAAATCCACGATTCTGTAAGGGTCTTTATCCGAGTTCCAGTCAACCTTCTCATCTTCAAGTATCTCTTCCAGAGTTTCATGTTTCCTTACAAGCTTGAGAGCGGTCTTAGGGCCGATCCCCTTGATGCCGTCCGGGTTGAAGTCTGTTCCCATCAAGAGACCCATCCAGACCAGTTCCTCTCTTGAGACTTCTAGTTGATCCAGAACGTTTTCCAGCTCGATTCTCTCGGTTGAAATCTCTTTTCTTCCACCTCCAGAGGTTTTCCGAGTTTTCCGGGTTGTAAGGTTCTTTACCATTCTGTCCGCACCAAAAAGCAGGCAGTCCCAGTCCTGGGAGCCTACCGCGTAGATATCTCCCGGCGATTCATCTGTTGTCATGAAAGTTGCCTGAGCCTCTCCCTCGCTCGGCGCCTGAATGTAGGGTATACCCATTGCTTCCAGTAGTTTTTTCGATTCCTCAATCATATCTCCTGTCAGTTTTGAGCTTTGAGTGGCTTTGCTGTAGGCTTCGTCGATCTTACCTTCCTCTTTCAGCTTTTTCCATTCCTCTCTGGCTTCTTCCCGTTTCTTTCTTCTCTTCGAACTCTCTTTCTCCTTGAGATCAGGCATCTCTCCGTCAAAAACAAATACAGGCCGAATATTCTCTTCCAGAAGGTTAATATTTCGATAAAATAATCCTGATAGATGTGAAGTTATATTGCCGGAAGAATCTTTCAGAGGGGTTCCATCCCTCTGTCTTATTATTGATAGAAACTGGTAGAGCGTATTCATAGCATCTATAGCTATCTCTTTATCGTTGAGATCAGCGAACTCTATATCCTCGCTCTCAACCAGTTCACCTAGATCGACACCCATAGAAAACAATTTACCTCCTGAACTTTAAACAGTTAGATATGACAGGAATCTGTGATTACTGTGGTGAGAAGAAAGCCTCTCAGACATGTGAGGTATGCGGAAGCCAAGTATGTGCGGATCACAATAAAGAGTACGGATGTGCTGTCTGCGGTGGCGGAGTCACGAAGTTCGAGTAACTGATTTTTAACTCGGTTTCCCAAAGTCTATCTATGCGGAGAAGAGACAAACTGGAAAGGTTCACAGAATTCCTTGTATTCGGTATAATTCTGGGAGTAACCGAGGACATGATCGCAGTAATGCTTGTAACCGGTGAGAGCTTCACCCTCCGGATGCTTGGAATAGTCGTGCTGGTAACTATACCGTTCGCAGCGTTTTCCGAGCTAATAGTTGACAGCGATGAGTACAGAATAACAGAGTGGATAGCTGGAAAAATAAGAAGAATTAGGGTTTAGAGCTTGTCGAAGTGCTCTAGCTCGATGCTCTGAATGTTTTCTAGATCTTCCAGTTTGTCCTCTACAGCGTCGGTTCCGCCTTCTTCATCTGTTGTGATTGTAGAGACTTTAACTGCTTTAAGGCCGAAAGCGACCTCTTCCTCTCCTATATCCTCTACATCGATTTTCTCTCTGATCTGCTGTTTGATCTGCTCAAGATCTGTTTCGGCATCTTCTGGCATTACCTTGTAAACGCATGAAATCTTTCCCATTTTGTTTTAACCTCTTACCAAAGTTTCTGTAAACCAATATTTAAAAGCAGATTGAGGGGAAAAATAGAGAGAAAAATATGTAGGAATAAAATTGTAGAGCTGGTTAGAAAATATTTTTCAGCTTTCTCTTGATCTTTTCTAGAAACTCTGGCATCAGCTTGTCACCTCCTCAAGGCCCTGTAAAGCCGCATCCAGGGCATTCATAGTTGTTCGACAGCTTTTTACACCTTTCACATCTTGCAAGATCTTCATCGCATTCCGGGCACTCAAACTCCACGAAACTCTCTGCAGCTGCCAGGTTCTTCCCACAGCTGGTGCATTTCTCTACTTCCATAAAGCTAAACTGTATGCCCAATAAATAAAAGGTATGTACAGAACCGGTTTATAAAGCTCTCAAACCGATTTAGTTACAGGCCCGCATGGTCTAGCGGAAAGACGGCACCTTGCGGAGAACTGGTTACGCTCAGATTCACACGCAATAAACCATTCGGAGAATGGCTTTCGACAGATTCTGAGGTTCAGCGAATAGGTGCAGATCCAGGGTTCAAATCCCTGTGCGGGCGCTGAAACATTTTATAATAGATAACTGAAAACTATTAGCTATGCATCCATTTCTGGAGAAAACCGAGAAAATTGTCGATAAACTGGTTGTGCCGGCGCTTTTCGCAGTTCTGGTTATTGTTGTCCTGGAGCTTTTCTTTACAGAGACTGCGCACCACTATGATGAACTAATTAACATGTCAGATATGGCGATAATCGGTTTATTTGCGGTTGATCTGTCTTTCAAGTACCATGATGCTTCCACAAAGGAAGGATTCTTGAGAAGTCATTGGCTTGAAATACTGGCTATAACCCCGCTTTTCCTGGTTTTCAGGGTAGTTGAATTTGTGCGGATTCTGAGTTCGGCGGAGCTTGGGCAGGAAGTAGCGCATCTAGCTGAAGGAGCTCGTTCAGGCCGTTTCTCAGGTTTCTTCAGATCCTCGGAGATGGCCCGCTCGTCAAGATTTAGTCGTTTTGTCAGAGTTTTAACTCGTTCACCGCGTTTTGCTAAAGCAGCAGAGTTTTTCCGACACCCGGATGAGAGACAGTAGATTATTTACCTAGGCAAATATCTAGTTAGGATATGAAGGTTGAGATCGGTGTCGAAAACGAAGAGTTTGAAGCAGAGCTGGCTGATAACTTTCTTTCTCGAGCCAGGGGATTGAGCTTCAGATCTGATGGGAAGATGCTTTTCGAGTTTTCCCGGCCTACAAAAGCGAAAATAGACATGATGTTTCTCTCGGAACCTCTCCACCTATACTTCATGGACTCGGAAAAAGAAGTAATAGATGTTCAAAAAGCAGAGCCCTGGAGATGGAACCCGAGCACATGGAGGCTTTACTCTCCGGATCAGAAATACAGCTATCTGCTTGAAAGTTTTGAGGTGCTTGAAATAGAGAGGGGCGACCGCCTTGAGTTTGTGATATAAGTTTTTCCACGTGAAATAAAGGTATGGAACTTTCAAAATTCTGTCCACGATGCGGTGAGGAAACCGACGAACTGTACGGTGAGGAAAAGAAGCTCTGCGCTGAATGCTATCCGGATAAGAACCAGCTGCTCAGTATACCGGATGTAGTTGAAATAGATATCTGCTCCACATGTGGAAGAATGAGAAAAAGCGGGGAATGGATAGAAGAATACACGCTCGAAGAACAGTTAGGCGCCCGATTCAAAGAATTCGCTGAAGAAGATGTAGATATGGAGCTCCAGTACTGGGAGGAGGACGACAAAATGTTTGTCCGGGTTCACGCCTTCAAAGACGAGATGAAAGACGAATATGACACAGAACTCAGAATCAAGAAGCATCAGTGTGAGACATGCTCACAGTTCCACGGCGGGTTCTACAAGGTAAAAATGCAGTTAAGAGGAGACGAAGATCTTGAAAGGATTTCAAATAACATGGCCGAGAAAGCAGCAGAAGTAACCAATGAGGATAGAGGAAGCTTCCTCTCCAATATCGAGAAAAACAGTCATGGCTTTGATTTCTACCTTTCAACAGAGAAAATAGCTGGAGAAATACTTTCAATGCTTAAAGCTCAGCACGATCCGGATGTAAAACGATCCTATGAGCTGATAACAGAGGAAGACGGCCAGAAAGTGTACAGGAATGTGATATCGGTTCGGCTCTAAGGCAGATTTTTCCTTACTTTTTTCAATAAATCAACTTTATTTTGTGGTATGGGGTATCGTAAAGGTATCTCGCCTTTGATTGCTGCGGTTCTGTTGATTGCGTTCACTATGGCTGTTGCAGGTATGTTCAGCCAATGGGTTCCTGGCTTGATCCAGTCAACACAGGAAGATGTTAGTGATAGCTCTGATACTGTTTTAGATGCTGCTTCTGCGAGAGTAGAGATTATGCAGAGTCGCTATAATAGAGGTTCTGGCAACCTCTCCGTCACTTTCAGGAACGCTGGAAGTCAAAGTCTTTCTAACTTTACTGTTACTGCTGTCGGCGATAAACCTGTTCAGAAACAAGTTAACAGGGAGCTGAGTAGAGGAGAAATTGTTACGGTGGATCTGAATACTTCTGAAGCTCCGAATCAGGTCTCTGTATCTCACAGGGAGCTGCCTGTGACCGATAAAACCTCAAGCATTTCGTCTTCTAGCACCGGCGGAGATAAATCGGAAGAGGACGGTACCGAGACGGATTCGTTTGAGCCGTTTGTCATGATCGTGAATACTTCTAAAACTGGTGTAACTAATTCGAGTAGCTTTGAACTATCTACAGGCAATAAAAGCTTTACCTACGATTTTAATATATCGGCAAACGGCTCTGTAACTAATTCGGAAGATAGCCTTCATGGCGTGAACGGCGATAAAGTTATACACTGGGAAGAGGGAGGTGTCCGCAAAGTGAGAATTGAAGGAGATTTACCTCATTTGAAGTATGATTTCGCAAGTGATTCTTCCAAGATTGTAGATGTGTCCCAGTGGGGCGATGTCCAATGGCAAAGCATGAGAATGATGTTTAGAGGTGCCGAGAATCTTATAGAATTTACTGCTGAGGACGATCCTTCTATGTCTCAGGTAAAGAGCATGAAAAGCATGTTTGATTACGCCCGCAAATTTAATGATGAAATTGGTTCTTGGGACACTTCGAATGTGGAAAATATGTTTAAAGTATTTTACCGCGCTAATAGGTTTAACAGCGATTTAGGAGGCTGGGATACCAGTAGTACAACCACTATGGGAGACATGTTCTACAACGCAGAAAGTTTTGAGGGGGAGGGCGTCGGTTCGTGGGATACAGGAAAGGTTACAGACATGAGCAGTATGTTCACTAATGCGCATCATTTTAACGGCAGTATAGAAGGCTGGGATACCTCAAATGTAGAGAATATGGCGAGTATGTTTGTTGACGCTTATGATTTTAATCAAGATATAGGCTCCTGGAACACTTCGAATGTGGAAAATATGGACTGGATGTTCTTAGACGCGTCCAGTTTCGATCAGAATCTCAGTAGGTGGTGTGTTGAACAGTTTGATAGCGAGCCAAGAGATTTCGACGCCGGTGCTGATTTCTACGGCGATTCTAGTAAAATGCCTGACTGGGGAGAAAAATGCTAGTTAGTTGTCCGGTTCTGAATTCAGCTCTTGCTAGTTTTGCTTTAAAAAACTGGGCTGTGAAATAGTCTTTATGAGCGATGAAGAAGATCAAGGAGTAGGACGTGTACGTGAACCTGAAGGAGATGAGGTACTGGGGATCGTACTCAGAAAAGAAGGCGGAGGAAAGTACAGGGTTTACTGTACAGATGATAGGGAAAGAATCTGCCGAATTCCTGGCTCCAAGAAAAGAGGTATCTGGGTGAAAAGAGATTCAGTAGTGCTTGTAAGTCCGTGGGATATACAGGGCGATGAGAAAGGAGATATTGTGCAGAGCTATTCCCAGGCAGAGACCGAGTGGCTTGAAGACAACGGTTACCTAGGCGAAATATCGGAATTCCTCTAGAGGAAGATGAACCTAAAAATCTTAGCTGAACAGCTGACACTTTTCGCAGGTGTTTTCCTGCTTGTAAACATATTCTTCTTTATTCCAAGCCAGTATTCAATCCATTTCCAGACAGATATATGTGAAAATATATCAGAAGAAGATTTTTCTACTCAGAACCTGCCCAGAACCGCTGAATACTATCAGGCATCGTGCAGTTCGGTGATTGACGGCTGGAAGACCTTGATGGAGTCCCCAGTAACTCTGAAATACCATATCCTACCTCTGATTGTAGCTCTGGTATCGACAGTTGTATTCTTCTACTACCGTCTGCTTGATCTGGAGTTTGACAGCAAGGGGGTGCAGAACTGGAATGAAAGAAAACCGTGACTGGCGAGAGAGATGGAAGGAAGAATCACGTCAAATGTTTGACAGCTCGGAGGCAAAAAAGGCTTTCCAGAATGTTTTCGACCATAAAACATCTACGGCTTT
The DNA here is from genome assembly GCA_047617985.1 of Candidatus Nanohaloarchaea archaeon. Lineage (GTDB taxonomy): Archaea > Nanohalarchaeota > Nanosalinia > Nanosalinales > Nanosalinaceae > SW-4-43-9. The sequence goes on from JBLGBS010000001.1 coordinate 70,311, forward strand.
GCTTAAACTGAATGAAAGAGACGTGGTCGAAAAGATTTACGGAGTTGTAGAATCCGGAAAGGAGTCGGTAATATTTCTGGCGGATACGCCTGAAGGTGAAAGGGTTGTTCTCAAGATATACATGAACCGGGCCGGAAGCTTCAGGGAGATGAAAAACTATCTTAGAGGCGACAAAAGATTCAGAAATGTGAAGGACGACCGGAGATCGGTTATCCAGCAGTGGTGCAAGAAAGAGTTCCGGAACCTCAAAATAGCGGGGAATCATGTTAGATGTCCGGAAGCTATAGATGTCCATGAAAATATTCTGGTGATGGAGTTTATAGGAGAGGATTTCTCGCCGTACAGGAAGCTTAAAGAAGTGGAACCTGAAAACCCCCAGGAAGCCTACAAGGATACTTTGGACGCAATAGAACGACTGTGGAATCAGGGAGAACTGGTTCACGGTGATCTCTCCGAGTACAATATTGTAGTCGACGGTGAGGGCAGAAAAGTCTGGATAGACTTCTCTCAGGGAGTTCACAGGACTCATCCGGAGGCGGAGAACCTGCTGAAACGTGATATTGAAAACATCGCTAACTTCTTCGACCGAAAGGGAGCCGACACCAATCCCGAAAAACGTTTTAAAGCCATTATTTCCGCCTAAGAAGCCCTGAAATCTAGTTTTAAGGTATAAAAAGGTTGGCAGTTCAAACTTAATTACTAAAGTAGAAAGATGAGAGAAGTAAGAATACCTGAAGACAGAGTAGCTGTTCTTATCGGAGAAGGCGGAGAGACCAAGGAAAGGATTGAAGAGCTTATAGAATGTGATCTGGAGGTTCAGGACAACCTTGTTTCCATTGAAGGAGAACCAATAGATGAAATGGATGGAGCAAACATCGTCAAAGCTGTTGGAAGAGGTTTTAACCCTGAAAAAGCTATGAAGATAGCTGAAATCGATAAAATGCTGCATATTATCGATATAAACAATTTTGCCTCCACAGAAAATTCTCGGGACAGACTTAAAGGCCGTGTAATAGGGCGGGACGGCGAAACCAGAAGACATCTTGAAAAAGAAGGAAATGTAGATATCTCCATATACGGCAAGACTATAGGGATAATAGGGCTGGCGCAGAACATTGAAATAGTGGCTGAGGTCATAAAGCAGTTGCTTAACGGCAGATCACACTCTTCGGCTTATAACTATCTGGAGAAAAATCAGGGCAAAATTCAGAGATGATTTAAACTATATTAAGGATCAAACGTATTTAATGGTGTAATAGATGGCAAACGGACTAGACGAACAAGCAATGGAAGACACAGGTGAGGATCACCGAGAAATTTCGGTAGCAGAGTTTTTCGAGAAGAACAAGCACCTGTTAGGCTTTGAAAACCCTCAGAAATCAATTATAACGGTGATAAAGGAAGCTGTTGACAACTCGCTTGACGCATGTGAGGCAGACGAAATTCTACCTGAAATACATGTTCTCGTAGATGAGGTAGGCGACAAAAAATGCCGGGTAGAAATACGGGACAACGCTATAGGGCTGGACAGGGAGACAATTCCAAAGGTTTTCGGTAAGCTTCTCTACGGCTCCAAGTTCCACAAACTACAGCAGTCAAGAGGTCAGCAGGGAATTGGAATCTCAGCTGCAGCCATGTACGCACAGCTGACAGCAGGAGAGCCGGTGACTGTTTACTCGAAGCAGGAGGGTGAGCCGTGTCACAAGTTCGTGGTTCGAATAGACACAGAGGAGAACGAGCCGGAAATTATCGAGGACGAGGTAATTGACGCAGATTCAGACGAGTTCCCTGGAGACAAAGATTATTACTTCGACCATGGAACCACCATCGAGATGAATATTGAAGCAAAATACACTAAGGGCCATCACTCCGTAAGGAACTACCTCAAACACACAGCTATCATGAACCCGTACGCTCGAGTGGTTCTCAGAGAGCCGGATGGCAACAAAATTGAATATCCAAGAGTTTCCAAAGAGCTTCCGCCAAAACCGAAGGAGATCAAGCCTCACCCGCATGGAGTCGAACTCGGTGTTATGATGAGGATGATCGACAACACTGATTCAAGAACTATCTCCAGCTTCCTGCAGAACGAATTCACCAGGGTAGGTCGAACTTCTGCAGAGGAAATATGTGATGAAGCAGAGCTTGACGATGGAAGAAGGCCTAATACGCTTGAGAAAGACGAGATTGAGGAACTGCTGGACGCAGCGCAGAGAGTTAATCTTCAGAGCCCTCCAACCGACTGTCTATCTCCGATCGGAGAGGATCTGGTCTTGAAAGGACTGAAGAAAGAGCTTAACCCAGAGTTCTCGACCGCTATAACCAGAAAACCGACGGTTTACAAAGGAAATCCTTTCCAGGTCGAGGTAGGGCTTGCCTGGGGAGGCGATATTGACGAAGAAGGAAGCTATGAAGAGCTAAGATACGCTAACAAGGTACCGCTTCTGTACAAGAAGTCTGCGTGTGTAACCACGAAGGCGATAGAGGAAGTTTCCTGGAACCGTTACAACATTTCACAGACCGGAAACCGGCCTCAGGGAGAGCTGTACATCCTTGTACATATTGCTTCGGTCTGGGTGCCTTTCACTTCAGAAGGTAAGGAAGCGATCGCCAACTACGACCCGATTAGAAAGGAGATGAAGCTCGCGCTTCAGGAAGCAGGAAGAAAGCTTGGCCGGTACATCGGCAGAAAGGAGAGGAAAGAGATCCAGGAGAAGAAGAGAAGACAGCTCACCTCTTACGCCAAAGAAATGGGGCCGGCAATCGCAGAACTAGCTGGAAAAGGAGACCCTGAAGAGATCGAAAATCAGATACAGAAAATGGTTCAGGAAGACTACAACCCTGAACAGCTTTAGAGGTAATGAAAAATGAAACATTTTCCCAATTACACGAACGAAGGTGATCGGTAAATGCCGAAGAAAGATCTAGCAAATGACGAGAAGACATTAGACAAACTGACACATCTAGGAAAGAAACTGGTCAACCAGTTGAACGACCAGAACGAAGAAAACCTGACAATCGACACAAAAGTGAGATCCAAGTCGAATGTACATTACGATGAAGAAGAGGGAAGACTCTCACTTGGAGATTCCTACTCCACAAGGAAGTTCCTCAACATCTCGCACGCCAGAAAATTCATGCAGACCACACTGGTCGCGAACAAGGCGAAAGAGCTTGTTCAGCAGGGAAGAACCGCATCGATCAGAGAGGTTTACTACCAGCTCAAGCACTCAGTACCTGGACTTGATGAGAACACTTTCGAGGATCAGGACGAATCCAACAATGTAGTTGTAGATATCGAGACATCGACGGGAGCGATCAGAGAGGATCTACACCTTTTCGCAGAGCCGAAAGGAAGGCTTTTCGGCCCTATAACAATCAACGACTCCGGCGACAGCATCGACTGCATGGCTATGGGAACATCTGGTCTAGCAATCCCATCTATCGTTGACCATTACGAGTTTGAAGAACATGATGCTGACTTCATAATGGTTGTCGAGACCAGCGCTATGGTTAACCGACTTGTGGAAGAAGATTTCCACGAGGAACACAACGCAATCCTGATAGGAACAGGAGGACAACCAGCTCGTGGAGCAAGAAGACTCATCAACATCATGCACAACCGCCTGGATCTACCGGTCTACGTCTTCACTGACGGCGACCCATGGGGATACTACATCTACTCGGTTCTCAAATCCGGTTCAATGAGCCTGGCATTCCAGTCAGATAGACTTGCAACACCGGAAGCCAAACTCATCGGTATGACCATGGAAGATATCGAGGAGTACGGCCTAGAACACGTAACAGAGGATTTGAAAGGGAAGTCGGAAGACTCCGGAGGCCCAACCAAGGACTACAAACGTATCCACGACGTCATGGAGTACGACTGGATGCAGAAAGACGAATGGCAGAACCAGTTCCAGAAAATGCTGGACAAAGGAGTCAGGGTAGAACAGCAGGCTCTCGCAGCCAACTCACTTGAATTCGTGGCAAATGAGTACCTACCCGAGAAAATAGAGAACGAGGAGTTCCTGGACTAGAACACTCCTAATCCTTATCTTCTTTATTCCTTTTGTTCTTTTGTCTAGAACGCGAATGTCTAAATAAATTGATGAGAAAAGCGCCCAGACCAGGATTCGAACCTGGGACCACCACGTGACTGCTACGTACCTCAAAAACTTGTTGAAGTGCGACTAACAGCGTGGCGCTCTACCTACTGAGCTACCTGGGCAGGCAGTGTTTAACAACAGATGACTCAATTTTTTAAACCAACCTATCAGAAATCTATTGACACTAATTCAGATTTTCTATACTTTGACGCCGAGAATAGGACTTGAAAGTGATGAAATTAAAAAGAGTTGACGGTTATGCATAAATTATGTCAGGTAAGAGCAGTAGGGAGAGGATAACTGATACTCAGGAAGCAATTGAGGAACTAGAAGATAGGGTTGAAAACCTAGGCGCTAAAATTGATGAGAAGAAAGAGTTTTTGAGCCAAATTGAGTCTCATCAAAAAAATTCTAAAAAGCAAGCTAAAGCCGTTAGAGAGTCTAAGAAACAAGTAAATTCTGATAAGGAAGAAATAGAGAATTTAAAATCAGAAATTAAGGATACTAAGAAATCTTTGAATAAAGAATTAAATAATGCCGAAGTTAAGAAGGAGGATATTGATAAATTTTTCACTAAGGTATTTGGTGAAGAAAATGATGATGGAAAGAGAGAAGGAGGATTGAAAAATAGATTAGAAAATAAAGAAGATGAACTAGATGAGTATATAGAAGACAGTAAGCAGAAGGTAGATGATTTTTTAGATGAACACGAACAAAAATATCAAGAGATAGAAGAGGAAATAGAGTCTTTATTACCTGGTGCTACGGCTACTGGCCTTGCTTCAGCATTTTTTGAGCAAAAAAATGATTATAATTTTCCTAAAGCTATTTGGTCTGCGGTATTTTTCTTTGCTATAGGAGGTTTGGTTTTAACTGGAAAGTTACACTCTCAACAAATTGGAGATCTTTATTCTGCATTTCAGAATTTATTAACTAAATTGCCGTACTTAATCGCGTTTGTTTGGTTAGGTACTTTTGCCGGAAGACGGTTCAAAGAAAACAGGAGATTGCAAGAGGAGTATGCCCATAAGGAAGCTCTAGCTAAAACGTATATAGGGTACGAGGAGGATTTCTCAGATAATAAAAATGCCTCGGAACTCCTAGATAAAGCTCTAATCGATGCTTTCAGTAAGAATCCGGGAGAGTTATTGGATAATGTGCCTGATGATGATAAGCCGGGGGTATTCAGCTCTTTGGAGAAAAAACTGAAAAAGAGTGAGAACGAATAGATGGAGACGATTTATTAGATAATAATCTTAAGTGGTCTGATTTATGGAGAAAGCCTCTAAACTTACAAGAAAATTTCTCTTAACGACTATTCTGCTTCTGACTGTATTCGTTTTATCAGCAGTTTTAATTTATCTAGAACTTTATTTCTTACCTAAAGTTTACCTGGCATTAATCTGGTTAGGATCCCTATACTTCCTTTTTTGGTCTTCAGCGTTTCTTCTTATTTTGGATTTCTATAATTCTGAGAAGAAAGAATATGTTATAGATTATTTAAAGAAAGTTATACCCGGTATTGGAACAGGTTTTGGTGTGGCGGTAGCCTTAGAATTAAAAGGAGCCGATGTACTTAGTAAAGAATATCTAATCAATTTAGCGCCTGTTATATTTGTATTTATCTTCTTCATTGTCGCTACAGGAAAAATGTACATATTTCTTCTAGAGTTGGAAAATGAAAATCGGGAGGAGAAAGCTTGAAACAAGCTTAGAGAACTGAATGTTAGCTTAGGCATAAATTCTTAATTGTCATTTAGAAAAATACCTTTGTGGATTTTGATAAAGTAAAGAAAGTTCTCAAAGAACTTAGGGACACTTATCCTGAAACAGAGAGTCCAGAATCACTACAAGATTCCTTGAATCTTGAAGAAGATGAGTTAAAAACTATTAGATCCTATTTGCAGGAACAAGATTACATAAAATATTTGTCTTTAGGAACTAGCGATTTTAAAATAACCAGTGAGGGCATAGATTTTCTTGAAGAACTAAATCGTAAGGAGTCGCGAGAGATTAGGAATAAAAGATATAAGCAGGCTACATATGTTATTGCAATTTTTACCGCATTAACTTTCTTCAATGGTATTTCTACTTCTTCAGCGGATATAGACTATTTAGCGGGAGAAAACTTTGAATGCCCAAATCTTAATGATAATTCTCTCCTTTCGTTTACATTCTCTAACAACGGCGGATCTAATGGTATTGTTTGGTGGGAGTTGAAATCTCAAAATATTACGATTGAACCTGTAAAGGATTATAATACTTCAGAGGCCATAGATATAAGCAAAGGAGGGGAGCTATATCCAAGTTATTCAGTAAGAGCTAAAGAAGATGCAAAAACAGCTAAAATTGACTACTTTGCAGAGGTACAATCTAAATGGTCTTTAGGTATTCTCAATTTAAGAAGAGATCTTGACTCCAAAACTTGTGAATATGTAAAAGAAGACAATGAGTGGAAAGAAATATAAGAGATTCAGTCAAGGTTATTGATGCCTGCCTATATTTTGACCGCGACTTTTGCCTGGTCTGGGCGCTACAGGTTTCCCAGTGTTTCATCCACTATTCTTTCTGCAGGGTTTCCTCCTAGCTGTGCTGATTCGTATTTCTGGGGATGTGTCAGTAGTTTTCTGGCTTCGGGAAAAAGCTCCTGAATTTCTGAGAACTGTTCAATATATTCTTGCCATGCTTCTTCAATACTGTCGTATCTGAGTTTTGGTACCAGTCCGTCCTGTCCTAGAACTGATATGTCCTTTATCCCGTATTCAATTACATAGTTCTGTTCTTCCTGGTCGAAACCTAACTGCATATCTATATAGAGTTCGCTGACAGATATCTCTTTCAGTTCGGCGTATTTTTCTATTGTTTCCCTGATCCGGGTTAGATCATCCATCTGACAGTATACGTTTACTGAAGTTTTATTGGTTTTTCCCGATTATCGATAAAAATTAGTCTCTCCCAGATTGGTTTATGGAGTTTGATGATGTTTTCCGGGATACCCGGCTGAATATGGCTCTGGGTTGGAGTATTACTGTTTTCCTTCTGATTGTCTTCTTTGAGAGTCTGCTCAGTTTTGATGTTCTCTGGATAGTTTTCACCGCTTTTCTGTTGATTTTGATTGCTTTACCTTCTATTGTTTATCGCAGTAGTTATGCGATGCTGCCGTGGGAATTGCTTCTTGTTGCTGCTGTACCGGTTTTTGTTAGAGCGTTGAACCTGTCGGTTTTCTCAAGTAGGATTGCTACTTTTGTGTCGCTTGCTGCTCTTGCTCTTTTGATTGCTGTTGAACTGCATGTTTTCACATCTGTAAAGTTTAACCACGGATTTGCTGTTGTCTTTGTGATGGTTTCGACGCTTGCAATTGAAGGTGTCTGGTCTCTCACTCGTTACTACATGGATTTTTTCGTTGGAACAGCTTTTCTATCCACTAATCAGGCTTTAATGTTTGAATGGGGTCAGGTTGCAGTGGCAGGTTTATTTGCGGGTTTGCTGTTTGATTTCTATTTCCAGAGACGGGATAAATTCTTGAGGAAAGGTATTTTGAAGGTGGTCAAGAAATGAGTCTTCCTCGGATTTCAAAGAGCAGTATAACTCGTTTTATGCAGATTGTTCTACTTGGAATGTTTGCGGTAGGAGTTTACACTAGAACGCCTAAGATTATAATTAACAGTGGTGTAGGTTTGTTCATCAGTTTTATACCTGCCTTGCTTGAAAGAGATTACAGTTTCTCATTGTCTCCGTTTCTGTCGCTGTGGATAACCTCGGCGGTTTTCTTCCACTCGCTTGGAAGCTTCGGTCTCTACAGCGCGGTTTCTTGGTGGGATCATCTTACTCATTCTCTGTCAGCGTCTCTAGTAGCTGCGGCAGGTTATACATTGATTAGATCTATTGATCTTCACAGTGATGATATCCGGCTTCCTGACCGTTTTATGTTTGTTTTTATCCTTATGACCGTGGTTGCATTCGGTGTTTTCTGGGAATTGTTCGAGTTCGCCTTGGATCTGGTTTCAAACCTGACAGGTGTTTCAATGCCGCTGGCTCAACACGGTTTACAGGATACAATGAAAGATATGAGTTTCAATCTTGTGGGCGCAGTTATTGCAGCGGTATTCGGCCAAGCGTACCTTTCTAATCTCTCAGAGAGGATTCAGGAACATTTCGGCCTCGAATAAGTCAGAATCAGAAAATATTTCAGCTCTGAGAACTATGATACTTTTATGGTGCTAGAGTCGATACCTGTTCTGTCTACAGCATACCTTTCTATACTGTTAGGAATCGTGCTTTTGATCTCAGGTTACTATTACCGTTCCCGGAAGCGTTCAAAGTACATTTTGGGTTCCGGAGCTGTGCTTCTAATACTGGGTGTTCTTTTAATCCTTTACTTTATCTCCAGCTTCGGCTAGTTCCAGGGGCCGAAGTCAGGATCAACTTTCCGGTCGTTTCCTGCAAGCTCTGAGATCGTTTCCATCTCCTTCCCAGTCAGTTCAAAGTCAAAGATATCCAGGTTCTGAACGATATGCTCTTCTGAGGTAGCCTTAGGTATCGCAGATACATTATCCTGTTGGATAAGCCACCGTAGCGCGACTTGGACTTCGGACTTCCCGTGCTTCTCCCCGATATTCTGTAAAGTCTTATTTCCGAGTACATCACCTCTTGCCAGAGGAGAGTACGCTGTTAGCATCATATCATGTTCTCGGCATTTATCCAGTATCTCGCTCTGGTCAAGGAAAGGGTGGTACTCTATCTGGTTTGTCAAAATAGGTTTTTCCGAATATTTCTGTGCTTCCTCCATCTGTCCTGGTGTGAAGTTGCTTACACCGATATTCCGGACTTTTCCCTCATCTACTAACTCGTTCATCTCATTTACAACAGCTTCAAGATCCATCTCCTCGAAAGGCCAGTGAATAAGCAGTAAATCGACATAGTCGGCGCCCAGTTTTTCCAGACTTTTCTCCACTGATTCCTTAAGTTTCTCGCGGTTCAGGTTATCTCTCCAGACTTTTGTTGTCAGCCAGATTTCCTCTCTGTCAACATTCGAACTTTCTATACCTTTTCCCACCTGTTTCTCGTTGCCGTAAATCTGGGCGGTATCAATATGTCTGTAACCTTTCTCCAGAGCGGTTTCAACTCCGTTAACGCATTCTTCTCCGGTTAACTGCCATGTTCCGAATCCGAGGACAGGTATTTTCTGGTTCTGAAGCTCTAGATATTCCATTTTTCTGCCACCATATACCCGGCTTTTCCTCCGACTTTTGAATATATTATCGTTTTAAACAAACAGATCTAAACTTGTGTATGGTAGCAACCCAGATTTCTGGAAGCCTAATTGTTCGAGACAAAAACCTTCTGATGATATACAACGAGGAAACAGAGAAATGGAACGTTCCCTCAGGAAAAGGCGAGAGAGGAGAGCTTTCCGCTGACACAGCTGAGAGACTTGCTGAAGAGCATACAGGATGTAACTCAGTTGCGGACAGATACATGGGCAAATTAAAAACTACATTTGAGATGAAAGGTGAAGAGCACACATGGCAGCCTTACATGGTCGAAATTGAAGGAGAACCGAAAGAAGCTGAATGGGTCAACCTTTCCGAGATCGAATCCGAGGAAGTCGCAAAACCTCTGGCTGGAATCTTTGAGAAGCTTAAAAACAAGCTGTAGAACACGACTCAGATCTCGTAATTTTTAAACGCTGATGCGATCAGTAAAGGGAAGACAAGAGTTGCCTCAGCCTCTATTTGAGTGTAATTCTTTGTTTTCTCCTTAATTTTTCCCCAGGAAACAGCTTCTTTTGGTGGGGCACCGCTTAGGCTTCCATCTCCCTCCATTCCGGTTGAGATATACACGGCGTAGTCGGTTCCTCCCCGGAAAAGGTTAGACATGATGGCCTGATGCTTTGGAACGCCGTCGCCGACAGCTATAATGCCTGTTTTTTCAGCTTCTATCGCCTCGTGTATGAGTTTATCCCAGTCATCCAGTATCTCTATACCGATCTCCGAGTCCTGTTCCTGCCGGTAGTAGAACATGTAGTCCCCGATCTCTGCATCGATCAAGGCAGGGCAAAAGACCGGAATATCGTTTTCATATGAATGGTAAAGGAAGGAATCTGATTCATCAAGTTCTTTATCCTCTCCTACTTTTTTGCCAAGTTCCCGGGCTACTTCGGTTGGTTCTCTCATCTTTTTCTCATCAAAGAACTCTGGGAAGAAGTTTTGGTTCAGCCATGATTCCAGCCAGACATAGTTGTCTGATTCGACATAGATATTGCCGAGCCGGTTGATACCTTTCTCTCTGAGCTCTGCCTCATCCGCATCCCATTCACCCATTTTGAACGGTTTTGCGGTCTTGATTACATCCTCTGTATGTGAACCCGAACTGGTGATTATCACATCGACAAAGTCCTCCCGGGCGAGGTATGCGACAGCTTCTCTAAGTCCGGAAGAGATTATGTTGGAGGTGAAAGTCAGGAATATCTTGGCGTCCTCCTCCCGCATCTCCTTCACAAGTTCGATCGCTTCTTTCAGATGAGAGGCCTGGAAACCGGTTGTACCGTAGCTTTCCAGCATTTCCTCGAGTTCAAAATCTCCCCGAAAATCGTATCCTTTGACTTCTTCCCCCCTGTGTGATTCCTCTGTTCCAGGGATAACATGCTCCCGGGTGTCTTCGCTGTCTTTTTGCTCTGTCATACAAAATTAGTTGAGGTAAAAGTTTATGTAGCAACTGAATGAGAAGTTGTTGGCCGAGCCCGGATTTGAACCGGGAACCTATGCATCTTCAGTGCATCGCTCTCCCAGATTGAGCTACTCGGCCCGTTAAATAAGGGTATTATAGGATTGAAAGGTGAGTTTTAAGAATAATGCCTTTGAAGACCGGTCACCATGGATCGTGTTCCAGTCCGTGATCCTCAGCTCTTTCAATCATATCGTCCTCTGAGGCCTCGCTGCACGGCGCCATCTGCCACTCCTCGAAATCATCGTTCATATTTTTGACTGCCTCAGCCTCTTCTTTTGACATTATCGAGATATTTGCTGTGTCGTCGCTGTAGACCTCTATTATCCAGAAGTTCTCTGACTCCATAAATGTTAGTTAGATAGCTCCAGTTTTATTACTGTTCAGCTTGTTCCTAGATCGATAACTGCTTCCGGATCGCTGTCCGCTCTGTGTCTAGCGTAGAGGCTTATACTTCCCTGAAGAGAACGGTTAAACCCATCAACTTTGACCTCCGGATCCAGTATAACTCTAACTGTAGGATCTTCCGGCTGAGGGAACCCGAAGCTTGGACTGACCTGCTGTAAAAAGTTCTGGTTTTCCACCAAGTCTTCTCTTGATTCAATGGCTGTGTAATCTTCTTTTGTATTCGGTATCAGGAAGCCTCCCTCTGACTGCTCCACCCTTAGAACATCTTTTGAACCCTGAGAAGTATAATTTATTGAGTTCCAGGAACCATAGCTGACGATTCCTGCCGGCTGATCAGTCACTATGTAGGGGAACTCTGCGTCTTCTGTATAGTATCCCTCACTGACCGGCTGGCCGTCCGAATAAATCTGACCTTCGCTGTCCAGAGTCATTTCAAGAGTAACTGTTTCGACCTTTTGAGGAGAACCACACAGCTGGTAACTGAACTCTCCAGGCTCTGCGACGTGAGAATTATCTTGTTTCGCTAATGAAACTATCCTGTTCTCCGGCTGGCAGGAGTTGTTAATGGAAGCTGTGAAGCTTGCGCACACCTGAAGTCTGTAGTTCTGATAGGTTGAGGCATGTGAATCATTTCTCTGGTACATTGAAAGAATACTGTTCATATCGCTCTCACAGCTCTCCTGTATTTCCACTTCTTCAACTCCAGACCCGCATACCTGCCATTTGAAATGGCCGGGTTCTCCAATATTTCCACCTTCTCTATCGTAGAGTGAGAAGAGAGGTTCTTCACGATCCTGGCATGTGTCACGTATATTGAAATCAGCGGTCTGCGCCGAGGAAATACCTGAGAAAAGAATTATGAGAGATACAATTAATGGTAGCCGGGTTTTACTGCTCATATACCTCAATTTAATTATTCTTCAATAAAAAGAGGCTAGTTTGAAACAGTTATTTAATTCAGTAAACCAATTTTTACCGTGTGAAACTGAAAATACTTTTTCTGGCTTCGGCTGTAGCTGTGCTTTCTTTGAGCGCTGTCGCTCCACAGCCACCGCAGAGCCATCCGCTTTCGGAAATAGTGCCTGTTGATACGGATCTCAACATGTCGAATTATAATATTGAAAATGTGTCAAGCGTTAGGCTGAACAGTGGTATTGGAAATCCGGGTTTTCTGGTAAGCGGTTTTACAATAACTCATCCGGGTGATGCTCAGGAGCTAGTCCTTGACTACCAGAACGATGAATGGGATATAATATCCTCTAACCTGAATCTGAACTCCAACAATATTTCGCAAATCAGTTTCTTGAATCCTGGCGCCTCGGATCTATCAGTAGGAGGATATCTAGATGTTAACGCACCTGTAAATACAGGCAATGCTCTGGATGTTGGAGGGACTCTTGGGGTTGATGGAGGTATAGAGTCTTACAGCGGTATCGATATGAACGGGAACAATATCTCGTCTTCGGATGGAGAAATGTGTGTTGGAGAGTACTGTTGAGATTTATTTTTCTGAAATACTGTCTATTGAGGCCTCTAGATCAGGGCATTCACTGCTTGTAATCACTACTGATTCAGGTTTTTCATCGCTGTCTATCTGGGTTATCCGGGTTGCTTCCACCTCTATCCGGTTTATCTCCGTCTGTCCTATTATTCTGGACTGGTTGAGTGAGGCGGCGGTGAGTTCGTTTCTCAGGTTTATTGTCCCGGTATTGGTTATCTCTACCTCCGTAAAGTTTCCGGTGAGATCGTAGACAGCGCTGTTTATACGTAGAGCTGAGTTACTGCATCTGAGATCTTGGTTCTGTTGGTCGGCTGTCTCTCCTGCTACTTCTCCGGCGAAATCCGGAGCCCAGTTTGCGTATACTCCGGCTACTGATATTCCTACTGCTAGTATCAGCGCTGAGGTGACAACCTGAGATAGTCCTTTCATTTCTCTAGGTGTTGATGTCGTCGATTCTGTAGGTTACCGATCCGCACTGTCCTGAGAGCGCCTCTACGTAAGCTGGTTCGCTTCCTGCTCCAGAGATTGTTTTCTCGGAGATCTGTCCGCTTGCAATGCTTACATCGTTTTCCTGAGCAAGTATCTGTCCGTTCTGGTCGAAAGCTACGAGCGAAAGATTGTTCAGATCTTCGTCACCGTTGTTTCTTACAGAAAGAGTTACGTCTGATGAGCTATAGTAAGCCGATCTGATTTCGACCGATGCTTCGTTGCATGCGATTGTCTCATATGTGCTGTTGGAGGTTGACTGTGTTACATCCTGTGCTAGTTCTGGTGCCCAGCCTGAGAAAATTCCGACGACTGCTAGGCTTACCGCGAGCAGAAGCACTGATGCGATAATCGGTGAAACTCCTTTTCTGTTCATAGATAAACCTGTATTCTGGTTGTTTAAATTGGTTTGTCCTAGAGGAAGAACGTGACCGCAAGGTATCCTGCTGCGAAAAGAATTGCCATGTGTTTGAAACCTGCCTTAAGCTCTCCTTCTGACAGCTTTCCGATGATAAGACCTGAGAAGAATGCCTGTATGTAGACCAGCCGTCTGAACCATTCATTGTAAAGTGAGATGTTTTCCTGAAGGTTGGATCCTCCGCCTCCAAGCACTGAGAAACTTCCTGAACCTCCGAGCGACTGCTGTGCTGAAGCAAGATTTGGGAGCAGGAACTCGGTTAGAGCGACCAGAATCCCTATGAAGATGAAGAAGACCACGTATCCGGTTATCATTTCTCCGTAGAGCTGTGATTCCCTCTTCTCCTTTAATTTCTTGATTGTCCGGATGTTGTCTCCGACAGATTCCAGGACATCCTGAATGTTTCCACCTGAGGAGTAAGCCTGTATAATTGTGTCAACGCTTCTCCTTACTACTGGAGATCCGGTTTCCTCACCGAAGTTTCTAAGTACTTTTTCGAACGGTATTCCCCAGTCCAGCTGTGCGTTCATTTTCTCAATTTTCTCGTCTAGAGGGCCGTAGCTTCCTGTTTCAGTGTTTTTGATTGCTTGAGGTAGGGACATTCCGGCTCTCGTTCCTTCCACTACATCCCTCAGAAACTCGGGGAATTTTTCCTGCATCTTTTTCCTGGCTATGTACTGCTCGTACTTGATGTACATGACCGGTGCAGCTATCAGAAGTAGGGAGATGAGGTTCAGGATGACGAACAACAGTTCCTGAAGGTTTGTGGTCGAGGTTACCTGTGCGTATACCAGTCTCTGTTCGTCGATGCCGAGGCCTGAGGCTGTCAAGTTTACCTGGTTTTGTTCGCTCAACCGTTCAGAAGGTATATTTACCAGGTCGGAGTTTGACTGTATTGTGGTGAAGTCCTGTCCGTTAACTGTGACACTTACACCGTCCCCGCTCGCTACGTTTTCAAACCTCAGATCCATCTGGGTCTGGGCGACAGACGGGTTTTCCAGCTGGAACTGGAAGCTTGCCTGGTTCTGACTGTCGATTATCTTGGTCTCGGTGCTCTCATATTTGATCAAGGAGTTCTGGTGGTTGATGTAGTTCAGCCCGGCGATTGTTACTCCCAGTATGAAGGCCCCTATTATTGCCAGGATTAATTTCTCGTTCTTCCTCCAGTAGTTCTTGATTTTCAGTTTAAGTATTTTTGAGTCCATTCAGTCCACCGTTAGTGCTAGGAATGCTACGAATAAAGCGTTGATCGTTGGTATGATTATGTGCACGCCGAGCCACATTAATTCCTGTATAGCGAAACCGGCGATAGTTCCTCCCAGCAGGTTCATAACTGCAAGAACGACTACCAAGAAAACCGGTGCAGCGATCAGGATAGCTGTATAGAAGGAGGCGTAAGTACTGAGCTTCTGGATTTCTCTCTGTCTCTCCTGGTTGTAGTCGAACAGAGCTTCGTCTGACTTCTCTTGGAGATAGGATTTGAGATCCCCTCCTGTTTCCACAGTCGATATTATGCCGTAAAGTACCTCTGCCCAATCCTCGCTCGGCGATTTATCTGCTACCTGCTTCAGTGCTGTTGTGAGGTCTTCTCCGAAAACGTTGACCCTTCTTGAAATCTCTCCAGATTCTTCAGATATCCCTTCGTACTCATCGAACGTGTCCAGGAGCTCGAACATTGATTTCGGAGGTATTCCTGATGTAGCGATCGCTCCAAGATGGTTTAACGCGAAGGGAAGGTTGTCGTTGATATTTTTCTTCCTTCTCTTGGCTTTTTGAGAGGGGTATAGGTACATGAAGCCAAATGTCACAAGCGAGAAAGCCATCGGAACCCCGAACAGGTACCTTACAGCTTCAAGCGCTGAAAGGTTTCTTGAGAATATGAAGCTCAGCCCAGCTATTATACCTAATATAAACATGAAGGAGCTGTAGAGAAACATTTTGGAGACGTATGTGCGGTAAAGTACATCTATATCTGCTTTCTGCAGATCATCTTTCAGGTCTTCGAACTGCTCGCCGTATTTATCGACGGTAGGCCCGAAAATTGCGTTGGCAGCTGCGTCTAGGTTTTCCGTTTTGGACGCCTGCTTGATTCTTTCCAGAAATCCTGTGTCGAATGGATCGGAGCTCATTGAACCTTCAGACCATCACTGTTGAATACGTAGTTATGGACGCTGTGGTTGTAGTCTGATCCTCTCAGCTTTTTGATATATATCTCTCTTTTCACCTGACCCTGTTCCCTCACAACCTCCATGTTGACAATTCCATCGACCACTTCATCCTCGATTTCGGTAGCTTCTTCGTTTTCTGCCAGTAGGAGTGATGTAGCGCCCAGATTGGTTATTTCTCTTTTTATAGACAGCAGGTTTTTCCGTATATCTTTCCGGGAGTCGATGTAGAGATCTAGGTCTGTGATCGGATCGACAACCACTCTGTCCGCGTTATTTTCTTTTATCATCCCTCTTATCATATCCGGTACCTGCTCGTACCTGTAGGGATCCATTTTCCTTATATTTATTCTTCCCTGTTCAACATGTTCCTCGAAGTTCCAGTCAAAGGTGTTTGCCCGCAGTACATCATCTTCGGTGTCCTGGAATGATATGTAAAGCCCGTTTTCGCCGTTTAAAGCACCTCTGTATAGAAATTCAAGTCCTAGATTGGTTTTACCGGCTCCCGGCTCCCCCTTTATCAGCAGTGTTTCTTTTTCAGGAATTCCTCCTCCTAGAAGCCTGTCTACATTGTGGATGCCTGTTTTCACTCTTTTCACGGTATCAGGCCTCGAACGGGTTCTCCTCAGCGTTTTCGGATTTTTCAAATGGATCCTGTCCTCTCTGCTCCGGGGTGCGATCTCTAACTTTCTCGATTTTCTCTCTTTCCGACTTCAGCTTTTTCTCCAGTTCGGCGACAGGATTTTCCTCCGATTTCTTCTTGATATCTATATCTGCATCGCCGTCAATATCGTTTATCTGAGATTCCAGTGATTTTTCCCCAGCTTTCTTTTTCTCCATGTCTTTGTCCAGCTGATCGGGCCTTGATAGATCTACTTTTGATTCTGCATCGATTACGTCCTGTAATGTGTACTCGTCGTCCTCCGAGTTGATCATCTTCAGGATTTCCTCCTTGTTCTTGTAGTACTCGGCGACTATACTTGAGACCTTGTCGAAGTCTTTGACTCCTTTGTCCTGGAGCCACTGAAGTAGTTCCGTTCTGTTCTCAAGTTCGTCCAGCAGTTTCTGTTTGCTGACACCGTAGTCCTTGCTGATCTGATCGAAGAGATACGGCTCACCTCTCCTGTTGAAGGAGTCGTCGGTTGCTGTCCATGAAAATGCCTGGTTTGTCCTCGCTGATGCGGATTCCCCCACAACTTTCTGAAGTTCGTGGACGTTCTTCACTCTTCTGGCTGATTTTTCAACTCCTTTCGCGTGTGTCATTATAACCATGACATCGATCGCCTCGATTAGCGCCGGAGAAAGCGAGATTGGCGGGGTAGTAAGTCTTTTCACAACTGCGTTAGGTGATGAAGCGTGCATTGTTCCGAGTGAAGGGTGTCCTGAAGACATACCCTGGAAAAGTACTGATGCTTCCTCTCCTCTGACCTCCCCGACCACCACGTAATCCGGGTTCTGACGGAAGGACTCCTTCAGGAGCTGATCCATGTCCACGTCTCCCTGACTTGAGGTTCCAAACATCTCTCTGGTAACCGATGGAATCCAGTTCTCGTGTGGAAGTTGTAACTCTCTGGTGTCTTCAATAGAAACTATTTTGTCTTCTGGAGGGATGAACGAGACTGTTGCATTCAGGAAGCTTGTCTTTCCGGTTGATGTTCCTCCACAGATAAGTATCGACTGCTGGTACTGCTGAAGTATCCACATATAGGCCATGATCTCTGCGTTTGCTGTACCCAAGTCCATCATATCTACAGCAGAGAAAGGTGTTTCCTGGAACTTTCTGATAGAGAATGTAGGGCCGTGTGCGGTTACATCCTCGGTTAGTGAAGCGTTAACTCTTGAGCCGTCAGGCAGTGCGCCGTCGAGAAGAGGATTGGCGTAGGAAACGTATCTCCCGCATCTCTCCGCTAGTTTAATCACGAGATTTTCCAGTTCTTCACCGTCATCGTAAACTACTGTTGATTTTACCGATCCGAACTCTGAGTGAACAGCGAATATAGGGGTTCCTATACCGTCACACCCCAGATCCTCGATATAGGGGTCGTGCATCAATGGTTCAACTTTTCCAAGCCCCACAAAGTCTCTATAAACGTAGTAAAGTATCTTGTTGTGCTGTTCCTCGGTCATGCTTATACCGAGCTCTATCATCAGATCATTGATCTGGCCTTCGAGGTAGTCAATAATTTTCTCCCTTCCGCCCATGGAGCTGAGCGATATATCAATCTTTTCCGACAGATTCTCCTTCACCATATCCAGAAGTTCTTCACCTTCTTCATCCAGTTCTGGCTCTATAACCCGGTAGATTATCTCTTTTTCCTCTTCATTCCATTTCACATGTGCGTAAGCAAAAGGCTTGATCAATGGGTATTTGACATCTACATCAGCCAGCTTCTCTATCTTGCTTGTTATCTTGATATCCTGTTTATCGCTGAGGGTGAAATCCAGGCTCTCATTGTCCATGTTAAAGGCCAGGTCTCTCCCGTCACCGTCTTCACTGCTTCCGGAGAAAGCTTTCTGTATGGATTTTAGAAGGGACATATACAGACCTAATTTGTTTACGCTTGTTAATAAGGTCAACGCCAGCAGTTAGATGGCCGGGCTACATCTCTTCCAGAGGCTCTATACCGAGTAATTGAAGGCCTTGATCTGTTACCTCTGTAAACAGCTCAACGATTTTCAATCTTCTCTTTTCGGTTACTTCATCTTCCCCGATAACCTGGCTGGAATGGTAGAAACTGTTGAACTCTTCACAAAGTTCGGATAGATAATTAGCTATTTTAGCCGGCTCCCGGTTTTTGGCAGATTCTTCCACTTTCTCTGGAAACTCTCCCAGCTTGGTGATCATTCGGTGCTCTTCTTCGGTTAGATCTCCGATCATTTCGCCGTCCTTCTCCGCTTTTCTGAGAATACTTTTTGCCCGGACGTTCGAGTACTGAAGATAGGGTCCTGAATTCCCTGTGAATGAGAGAGCGGTATCCCAGTCGAACTCTATATCTTTCTTTCTGGAAACTGAAAGATTACTGTATTTTACCGCACCTATCCCTATTGCTTCTGCGTTCTCTAATTTCCTGTTAATTTCTTCCTCAGCCTTTTTCTCCGCTATACTTACTGCTTTGTCGAATATCTCTGACTGCTCTATTATCATTCCTTTTCTGGTTGACATCCCGCCTTCAGGAAGCTGGAGCATACCGTAGGAGATATGCTCTGATCCTTCTGTGTCTATACCCATAACTTCTGCTATCCGGAAAAGCTGTCTGAAATGCAGTTTCTGTTCAGAGGCAACGACGTACATATTATAGTCGAAGCCTTCCTCGTTTCTTTTTTTCAGGTTGTAGAGATCACGGGTGATGTAAAGCGTGGATCCGTCTTCTTTCAGAAGTACTGTCCCCGGCATTTCCTCGTCCTCGAAATCATAGAAAACCGAGCCATCTTCATCTCTGTCCAGTTTTCCGTCTTTAACCCAGTTTTCAATAAGCTTCTGAGCTTCCTCGTAAACCGTTGATTCTCCTGTTATCCGGTCGAACTTAACACCCAATCTATCGTATTCTTCTTTATGGTATTCTAGTGTGGCTTCCCGGAATTTTTTCCAGAGCCGTACCGCTTCTTGATCTCCTTCCTCTATTTTTCTGGCCCATTCTCTGGCTTTATCCTCGATCTCAGGGTTTTTTTCTGCCATTTCATGGAATTTGACGTAGATATCCAGCATGTACTCTATCGGTTCCTGTTCGAAGTTTTTCTCCGATTCGATGTTTTTGTGTCCGTAGATAACCTTGCCGAACTGGGTTCCGAGATCTCCGATGTAGTTCTCTGCTGTTACCTGGTATCCTGAGAAGGATAGAATCCGCCGTAGGGAATCTCCTAAAGCATTGTTTCTCAAATGGCCGACGTTCATAGGTTTCGCAATATTAGGGGAGGAAAACTCGACTAGAACAGTTCCGTCTTTCTGTTTAACTCCCATGTCGTCTTTTTCCAGAGTCTCTGCAACTTTTTCCGCGTACCTCTTTCTTTCAAGGTAGAAGTTCAGGTAACCGGGGACTGCGACCTCTATTTTCTCCACTTCATCTAATTCTATTTCATCTTTCAGTTTTTCCGCCAGCTCCCTTGGGTTCTCACCGAGTTCGGATGCAGCTTTCATCACAGGATATGCGAAATCTCCGTGATCCGGCTCTGGTCTCTCTATATCGCCCGAATTAACTTCTACACCGGTTTGATCTGAAATAGTTTCTGCCAGTTTGTTTTTGATTGTTCTCATAGAACCCAATCAGTCTCCGGATGTTATAAATTCTGCTCTATTTGGCTTCTTCAACCATATTATCTGCCAGCCATTCAAGGATATCTCTGCCGGAACTAACGGTTCTGCCTTCAGTATCGAATGGGGGTGCTACCTCAACCAGATCTGCAAAGTCCGGCTTGACTGTGTTTATAATCTGCTTTGCCTGTTTCAAGTTAAGTTCTCCATCCGGGTATCCGGTTCCCGGCGCGATTTCCTCTTTAAGAACATCGATGTCAACGGAAAGATAAACAGGTTGTTCGCCTGGTTTGAACTCTCGGAGGAATTTTTCGATCTCATCATGTCTGTAAATGTTCAGATCGTGTTTCTCCAGAAAATTTTCCTCATCCTCGTCTATTCTTGTAACTCCTACAATGTATATCTCGTGCTCTGAGAAGCCGTGTTCTAGGAGCTCTCTAACCACTACATCATGGGAGACATGATCGTCGACCTTCTGCTTAACATCTAAATGTGAGTCAAGCCAGACAAGCTGGAGATCAGGGTATTTCTGTTTCAAAGCCTTGATTACAGGGAAAGAAACCGAGTGATCTCCGCCAACTGAAAGTATAGGTTTTCCATATTCTGTTAATGAGTTAGTGTTTTCTTCTATCGTTCTGTGACTCTCTTCAAGATCGAATTCGTCAAGGAAAACATCTTCCACCAAAACACTTTTGTCAATTTCAAAGTTCTCCAGTAAAACCTCTGGAGCGTTTAAAGTACCTTTCCTTGGATTTCGATGAATGCCTATGTCGGAGGGAAGTTTCTGTATAACTAGTTCTGCTTCAGAAGGGGTGTTGGTTTTTGTCATTGGGAAAAAGGTTGGAGCGGACCCGGGGGGATTTGAACCCTCGACCTACCGGTAGCTTCAGACGGTACGCATTCCTTTATTGTTGAGCTAAAGCGTAACCAGTCGGTAGAAGCCGGTTGCTCTGTCCAAGCTGAGCTACGGGCCCTTCTGTATAGAATGGGTTCTTTGTAAAGTATTAAATAAAGTTTCCAGTTAGGCCAGAATTCTCGAGTGGAGTGCGAGTTCAAGGATAACGACTCCTACTGTAAAAGCTATGACCATTTTAGGGTCTATCTCTACTCCTGAGTCTGCGTCGAAATACTGTACCAGTCCTCCCTGTGAAGAAGGCATTTGAACCTGGTTGTCCTTGGCCATACTGATCAATTAGAGGTGAAACTTCAAAAAGATAAGTAAAGAGGTGGCGGGAGTAAGCCCGATTCTGTTCTGTATCGAAGGAGGAATAATCCTCCTCGAACGGCCTTCCGTATGGAGAGACCGTGGGATGCATTTCACTACTGCAGATTCAGTGGTTCTGCCTTCTACAACTTCCTTGACGGAAGTTGTTCGAACAGGCTTACAAAGAAGCCTGTGTTGAGCAGATCTTGGATCTGCGACTGCACTGTACTAGGCTTGCACCGTGAGATGGAACACGTTTCAACGCTCCCTCTCAAAAATGCTTGAAAGCATGTAATGAGAGGACGTGTCGTTTCTGCGAACCTTGAGCCTCACTACCTCCGTATTAATGGAGTTGTGCTTGGTTCCGATGCCTCTTGGCACACAGGTCTTTCACCTGCTTCACATTGCGAAAATCCTTGAAGATTTTCTGTAGCTTAGACAACTTAACAGTTGCCAGAGCTGGTGTCGGGACTTTCCTCACTCGACGCCCAGCAGCGATCCTTCTGTCAAGTTGGATCACTCATTGGCCTGGACGACAGCGGGGGCATCCACTCCGCCTCCTCAGTAAAGTATTGACGGTAAAGCTTTTTAACTGAAAATTTTATCTCTGTTCTTCCTCAAGTCTCTCTATATCTGGCTCTACAAGATATGTGTTCGCTTTCTTTCTTCTTTTGATCAAACTGCGATCCTTTAGCTCGGAAATACCGTTACTTACCGTCGCTTTTGATACTTTAAGTTTTTGAGGTAGGTCGCTCTGTAGCTCAGGATTCTCCAGTACTTTGTCAAGTATATCTTCGGCTTTCTTCGATAAACCGATATTATCCGTTCTAAGATCAGGTTCATCCTGTTCTTCCTCATTTTCAGAACTGTCTTCCATTCTACTGTGAAGCCGTCTTATGTATAGAGTTAGGACTGTTACCAGTGTGAGAAGTGATCCCAGCACCATGTAAATCAATGCCTCGATCTGGGCTTCAGGAAATGGAACAGCCATATCCAAACTTAAACTGCCTAAAAATAAATAAGCCGGCTTTTTCAGGGCCGGTTATCTGTTTGACCGCCTGATTCTTGTTTATCCTGGTCTGAAGAAGGATTTTTGTCTCCTTGATCCTTTCTGTTGTCTTTATCTTCGGATGAATTTTCTTTGTCCTGATCAGGTTTCTGCTCCCTTGATGATTGCTCTGTTGCTTTTTCTGTTATCTTGTTCTCCTGATTTCTTCCCTTTTCTTCTGCCTGAGACTCTTGTTTTCTATCTGTTTCTTGATCTGCTTCAGGCTTTTCCTTATTTCCTCTATCTTCGGGTTTGTTCTCCAGCTCTTTCTGGTTTTTTTGACTGTTCTCTATAGCCTGCTGAATACCTTTTCTGGCCTGTTCTGGAACTCTTTTTTCGACTTCTTCAAGAGTCTTCACTTGGTTGGTTGAGACATTTCTGAGCCTGTTTTTCAGCCCTGAATTATTTGATTTACCTGCTATTTCGGCAGATTTGTTCATGTTTTCTGAGTATCTCTGCATCAGTTTCCCGACATGCTGTGACTTGTTTTTCTCTGCCATAGCTCTTGCTTCTGCCAGCGTTTCCGCTGCTTGGTTGGCTCTGACTTTTGCTTCGAGTTCTTCACTGCCGATAACCGGTGCTTGTGCAACTTCTAAAGCCAATCTTTCAGACATTTTCTCCAATGAATAAAAAGGGCTGTCGGGGGTTATCCCTGGTGCTGGTAAATCCTGGTTTTGAGCTGAGACTGCTCCAGCTACAAGAAACCCTGCTAACAGTATTACAAGTATTTTTCTCATCTTTGTCTTCACCTTATCTATCTTTTTTGTGTTTCCTCCCTTTCTTTAAAATAAAGAAAAGAAGGGTTTAGACGGTTTTTAGCCGAAGAGTCCGCCCAGCATCTCGTTCACAAATCCAGGTCTGTTACTGTTCTCTGAAGGCCCTCTGTCTTCTGGAGGCCCCTGGCTTTCTGATTCATCTTCTGCTTCTTCAGATTCGTTTTCTGACTCTTCAGGTCTTTCAGGCTGTTCTCCTGGAGTTGCTGAACTTGCTGTGTCTGTGTTGTTCTGAACTTCTCTTAGATTGTCCAGTGCGTTCTGAAGCCCGTTTCTTGCTTCTTCGTTAGGTGCGATTTCTACAAGTGAATCCAGTGTGCTGATTGCGGTTCCAAGTCTTGCGTCAAACTGTGCGGATTCACCTCTTTCTCTGTCTTCTTCTCTTTCGTTCTCTCTTTCGATTTCTACTTCAAGTTCTCCTTCGAGTTCATTTTTCTCTACTTCTATTTCGAACTCGCTGGTGTCAGAGATTGTGACTACAAGCTCGCCATTTCCATCGGTACGGCCAACTTCTTCGCCATTAACTTCTACTGTGGCGTTGGTTACAGCTTCGCCGTCGTTGGTAGCGATGACTGTTACCTCGTTGCTTTCAGAGAGATTGCCTTTCAAGTCAATGTATATTTCTCCTTCCCTCTCCATCTCGAACTCATTCTCTACTTCTTCACGTTCCTCTTCCTCCGTTTCGTTTTCTTCCTCTTCGGTGTCACTGTCGTCTTCTGGCTCTTCTGGAGCCTGTTGTGTGTCGTTCTGTTGTGCCATTGCTGGCTGTGCTGCTCCTGCGATTACAAACATCGCGATTGCGACTGCAAGTAGTGCTCGTTTCATTTTCTATTCACCAAGCCGGAATTGCGGGTGAAGCCTTATGAAGGCTTGCTGTTCAAGAAGCTTTAATTATGTTCTAAAACTGTTTAATAGCGTTTAATGAAAGGTTTGACCTGTTTAAATTTGTTTCTTGTTCATTCCAGTTGAACACTCATTCCTGTTAGAAATAATGAGCGTTTCACAAGAATAATGTGAAAAAGAAATTTACGTATACAGAAAGTTGAAGGTTTGACCACCGAAATAGAAGCCAACCGAGCTCAGCAGAAGATCAAAGATCTTCTATAATGTTAGAGCTCAAGCTGGTGACACCGTCCGTCGAGTTGGAACCCGTGTTTA
>JBLGBS010000002.1:0-83506 GCA_047617985.1 Candidatus Nanohaloarchaea archaeon
CAGTCCAAAACATCCACCTTTCATTGGTAATGAAGTATTCAGAGAACAGCTTTTTATTCCTGCTGGAAATCTTAAAAGCAAGCGAAGTAATACTTGGTAATATAGCGGATGAAAAGTATAGAAAACAAGGATGTTGAGGGAAAAAATATTCTTCTCAGAACCGATCTCAATCTTCCGGTGGAAGATGGACGGCCACAGAAGACAGTAAGATTTGAGAGATATCTTGAAACAATTGAAGATCTGCGAGATAGAGGCGCCCGAGTAGTTGTAATGGCTCACCAGGGAAGACCTGCGAGAAAAGATTTTCTCTCCCTCAAGCCTCATTCAGAGATTCTGTCCGATTCGCTTGATCAGGAGGTAGAGTTTATCCCAAGCTTCTTCGGCCCGGAACTTGGAGAAAAAGTTGCCCGAATGGAGAACGGCGAGGTTGCGGTGCTGGAAAATATTCGTTTTCTATCCGAAGAGCTTCAGAACGCTCCGCCGGAGAGACACGCTGAGGATTTCTTCGTCCAGAAAGCATCGGACTACTTCGACATGTATGTCGATGATGCGTTCTCTGCAGCACACAGATCACACGGCTCGATGGTTGGATTCACAGAAACACTTGATTCCTATTCTGGCTTGATTATGGAAAGAGAACTTTCAAACTGCTCTCGGATAAAGGAAAGCTTTGATAACGGAGTGCTGGTTCTGGGAGGAGAGAAACCTTCCGACCTGATCGGTATAATGAAAGAGCTTGGAGAGAGTGTTGAGAAAATTCTCCTCGGCGGGATTCCAGGAGAGCTCGCACTCAAGATTGAGGGACATGATCTCGGAGAGAAAGAGGGATGGATCGAGAAACACGGACTTGACAGCAGGGAGGAAGAACTTGCAGAAGTGATAGGCAGATACCGGGAAAAAGTGGAGATACCTGTAGACGTTGCGACCGAGTCCGGAAACCATTCAGTCGATCAGATTGATGGAGAATTAATCTGGGATATAGGCGATGAAACCATTGAAAAATACGTTTCGATCATAAATGAAGCGGAAGCGGTTGTTATGAAAGGCCCGATGGGAGCATTTGAAGAACATCCTGAAGGTACGGAAAAGATAGTAGAAGCGATCTCGGAGCTGGAAGGATTTACAGTTCTGGGAGGGGGACACACATCATCGCTGATCCATCGATTCGGATTTGATCTGGACGATTTCTCCCATGTTTCAATAGCCGGGGGAGCATTCGTCAGGTTTATGAGCGGTGAAGAACTTCCAGCAGTTGAAGCTTTGGAAGGCTAGAATGTGGCTAAGTTATTTAACATCTTTTTTCTAAAGGGGTGTTATGCTCCAGAAATTTTCCATAGAGGATTTTAAGCTTGATTTTAGCTGGAGTTTCTACTATAGATTTTTCTTCTAGATGAACGTTAAAATCGTTCAGCTACAGGTGATCACAGTCAAAAGCTACACACTGCTACGGCACTATAAAGCTCGAAAATCGGTGAATAAAGTATGCTGAGAAGTATATCGGAAGTTGAAAAACATCTAAATCAAGTATCAGGACATAGACTTGATGAGATAATAGATGAATACTATGACTCTCTTGGGTTAGATCAAATTGATTCTGAATGGCTTTCACAAGGCTTAGAAGAGGCAGATATTAGACGTGATGAAGATTTCACATTTATCATCCCGAGACAACTGCCTACTGATACTCTTGAACAGATAGGTATGACACAGATTGGACAAAATATTGGCGAAAGCCTTGTAGATGAAGGCCACATTAATTCGTATTCTGTAGTAGGTGCGCCTTTGACCGATAAGATGTATGGCAGAAATGCTGAGAAAAGAGGTTACGCTTTCCCTGCTGTAGTCGCTCAGGAATCAGTTCAAGGAACTAAGATTGCCGATATCAACGATGGCTACAGTATTGGCTCGCACACTTCTCGGCTTAACGGAGATACAGAAACTGTAGATAGTCTTCTAGGTTTTGATGTAGACTCAGAAAGTCTCCGTTCTATGCATGGAGAAAGAGAAATCCCGATAGTAGATCAAAGAGGCGATTTCACAGATTTACAGAGAATGATGATTTCAGAAATGCTGGAAGAAGATTTACCTCCTGAAATTATCGGAGCAGAATTTGACGACGGCAAACTTATCGGTCTTAGATATAATTCTGAGACAGGCAGATATCATTCTCTTGATGAAGACAGAGAGATGGTTCTAGATCAGGAACAGGTAATTCAGAAAGGAATTCTATTACCTGAAGACAACTACGAGAGCCTAATCTTTCCGCTGGCTCTACATCCGGATGTCGGATACATGCTTAAAGGCCTTGAAAACGACAAGTTTATGACTGAACAGACAAACGCTTTAGAAGAACAAATAGAGCGCAGAGGAATTAGTTTTCCGTTTATAGATGCTTCTTCTTCCTCCAAATACAGTGAAGTTATTTCCGGCGATGTTATGGAGGAATTGAGAGATACCCGCTATGGAGCGTCTTCAAGTTTAGATGATGAGGCTTTGATATTAAACTCATATCCTAGCGCCTCATTAAGGGAAAACCTCGAGGAAAAGGAGTTCGATTATGATTTATTCGAAGATGTGATGTCTGATGTGATATGTGAGGTGTATGAAAAATGAAAGAACAGGTAGTGGAACTGGCTTCAAAACTTGCAGATCTTTCTCCAAGAAGAGCTGATTCTGAAAGAGAGGCAGCGCAGCTTATCAAACAGAACATTGATCAGGATTTCATTGAGCAGAGCTATGATGTTGTATATCCGGATTTTCAGGAATGGTTCCTAAAGGTTGACGGCCAGAAGATAAACTGTCTACCTGGGGGTTTGAGATCTGGAAGAATTGAAGAGAAAAATGTTGTAAACTCTATTCACAACGGGCAAGAAGATGTAAAATCTCCTGCTATCAGCTTCAACCCATATGCAGAAGGCATCTCGGCAGCAACATTCTACAGTTCACCTGTACTAGCGGTTGATCCTGCAGATATCGATAAAGTACTGAAAGCTGATAGGATAGAGGGGGAACTCAAGGTAGAATGGAAATCTGAGGAAAGCAGCAACATAATTGTAGGGAACAAAGAAGATCCTGAAAAAGTAGTGATGACTCATTATGACAGTCTCTGGGGGGGATTTATTGATAACGGTTTCAGCGTAAGTCTTTTAGTGAATATTCTGGATGAGATAGATTTGGACAAAAATCTTGTAGTTTTTGCAGGCTCTGAAGAAATTTCACATGAATTACCGTATCACTGCTATGGATATAGGAGATTCGAAGCCAGGTATTCTGATGCCCTCCAGAAGGCAGATCAAATCTGTGTAGTGGACTCGCTTGGAAGAGGAGAACAGAAAGTAATAGAGAGCAGAGAGATAGTTGAAAAAGCTATAGTGTTCTCACAGAGCCGTTTTATGGAGAAAACAAAGCTTCTGGCAAGTAAATATCATGATGTCCTTGATATATACCACTCGCCACTAGACAAATCTGAGGCTCTTACTGACTACCAGAGCGCTGTAGAATTAGTTAGAAGTCAAATTGTAAGATCGAACAGTAGTGATGACTGAAATGAAAGTAGACAATTTTGGGCTGGAGAGTTAGAAAACGCTTATACCCTTTTGGAACAGGTGAACAATTATGGCTGAGGAAGAATTCGATGTAACCCCCTTTGATGTGGAGGGTTCAGTTGACTACGATAGACTTATGGACAAATTCGGTACAGAGGAGATAGATGAGGAGCTTAAGCAGAGGTTTTCTGAGATCGCTGGAGCTGAGAGTCTTTATATCCAGAGAGATTTCATTTACTCCCATAGAGGTCTTGATAAGGCACTAGACGAGTATGAAGATGGAGAAGGATTCTTTCTTTACACAGGTATAGGGCCGTCCGGAAAGATGCACATCGGCCATATAATTTCGTTCTACTTCACAAAATGGATGCAGGAAAAGTTTGATGTCAATGTCTACATCCAGGTAACTGACGATGAAAAGTACTGGGATCGGGATATAACTGATAAAGAGATCGACAAGTACGCCAAAGACAACATTAGAGAGATCGCTGCAGTTGGTTTCGACCCTGATAAGACTTTCATATTCCGGAACCGGGAGTACATGGGCAACATGTATGACGGAATTGTAAAGATCGCAGAGAAAATCAATAATTCACAGGCTCAGAGCGTTTTCGGTTTTGAAGGATCTACAAATATCGGTATGAACTTCTGGCCGGCGATCCAGAACATACCGACCTTCTTCGAAGACAAGCGGTGTGTTATCCCTGCTGCGATAGACCAGGATCCTTACTGGAGAATCCAGAGAGATATAGCGGAGAAGTTCGGACACAAGAAAACAGCGGCAATCCACTCCAAGTTTATCCCTGCGCTGACAGGTCCGGAAGGAAAGATGTCCTCGAGCAAGCCTAAAACAGCGATCATGCTGGACGACAGCCCGGAAGAAGTTGAGGAGAAAGTCAAGAAACACGCATACTCTGGCGGAGGAGACACTCTAGAAGAACATAGAGAACATGGAGCAGATTTATCCGTAGATACCTCTTTCCAGTGGCTCCGAAACCTTCTGATGGAGGACGATGAAAGACTGAGAGAGATTGCCGAGGCATACTCATCCGGTGAGATGATGACGGGAGAGATAAAGGAAATCCTGATCGAGGAGTTGAATGATTTCCTGCAGGATCACCAGGAGCGGAAGGAGAACTCTGAAGAAAAAGTTCAGAAGATGATGTACGACGGGGAACTCGCACAGGAAATGTGGGATCGAAAAATAGATCTTGATCTGAAGCGTTAACTGGTTTAAACAAGCAGAAAAATTAAGTTCACATGATACCGGAACTGATCTACAGAGAGGAGCAGGAGGACAACTTTCTACTGCTGTTTTTCCTGGGGCTTCTCTCAGGTCTTTTCGGTTTCGGTATCGCAAGTATAGTTCTGCCTGAGCATGTTTCGATTTTGACTGTTGTGTTCGCAGCTATACCTCTGGTCTATCCCCTGACAAGAAACTTTCTGGAAGACGAAGCGGATGGGAGACCGCATCTGGATGAGATCCTACAGTACAGCTCGCTTTTCGCCGGACAGGTGACTGCTTTCTTCCTGCTTGCGCTGATTGTTTCTCCTGAAAACCTGAGTGTGCAGATTTCACAGTTTGCTCCGTCACTTCAGCGGATGGGTATCGAATCCATAGGAGGGACAGGACTGACTGAGATAACAGGTAGAGCGACTTCCGGGGTTTCATTTCTGTCCATACTGCTTCACAACCTCATGGTCTTCACTGTTATACTGGTTGTTTCGGCGCTTGTAAGTTCTTCAGGAGCATTTATCCTGACATGGAACGCATCGGTTCTCGGTGTTTTCATGGGTACACTGGCCAGCAATCTCAGCGGTATACAGTTTATTCTAGGAAAAGGCAGGATTGCGACTCCGCTAGCTTATATCCCCCATGCAACGTTTGAGATGGGGGGTTTCATAATTGCAGGGATTGCAGGATCACTGATCTCGGCGGCGGTCTACCGAGAGCATTTCGATACCGGTACCTGGACAGACTACCTGAAATTGGTAGGACTGGGTGCTACACTGATTTTAGCAGCAGCCATTCTGGAATGTCCGCCCGGCTGCGGTGGTTGATACTGCGTAAATATTAAAGCTTAAAGTCGAAACCGGTTGAATGTGAAACTATCTCCACAGGCAAAGGAAATTCTGGAAAAACTTAAACAGCACTCAGAGATGACAGTTCAGGATCTGGAAGATCAGGGATTCGACCAGAGCATGGTGAACAGAGCTGCTCTCGAACTCAAACAGAACAACCTGATAGAGATAGAGGAGGATGAAATCCTCGGATACTCGGTTACAGATGAAGGAGAAAACGTAATAGAAAACGGTTCGCCGGAGTACCGACTTGTTGAGAGGGTAAGGGGAGGAGAAGACCGGTTATCAGAGCTTCAGGATATCAACCTCGATGTAGCCCTCGGTAAAGCCCGGCAGAAAAACCTTTTGGAGATAGAACAGGGAGAGATCGAACTTACTGAGAGAGGAGAAAGCTTCGAAGATGAAACCCAGGAAAGACTGGAGCAGGAAGACTTCATCGATGAGGATGAGGAAAGAGGACTGGTTGAAGTTACCACAAACACCAGAAGAGAGCTTCTGATAACAGATAAAGGATCGAAGCTTGATCTCGAAGATGTGGAGGAAGAGTTCAACATTGAGGCAAGAACCAGGACTCCGAGAACCGGTAAAAAGCATTACTACAGAGAAATATTCTCCTACGCCCGGCAGACTTGGATGGAGATGGGATTCCAGGAGATGAAAGGTAATTATATAGTTCCATCCTTCCTCAACTTCGATGCACTATACACACCTCAGGATCACCCGGCTCGAGAGCTTCACGACACATTCTTCGTAGAGAGACCGGAGCAATCTAATTTATCTGATTATGGGGACAAGGTTGATCACGTCAAGGAAACGCATGAGAACGGCTGGGAGACCGGCAGTAAAGGTTATGGAGGAGAATGGAGCAGAGAGGAAGCGGAGAGAAATGTTATCAGAACACATACTACTGCGATCTCAGCTCAGAGACTACATGAAATTGATATCAATGAAGAGGAACTGCCGAAAAAGTTCTTCATAATAGGCAGAAACTTTAGAAATGAAACAGTTGATCGAACCCATCTCGCGGAGTTCTACCAGACTGATGGAATCGTTGTGGGAAAGGATCTCAACTTTGCAAATCTGAAAGGATATATCTCGGAGTTCTTCGAGAAAATGGGCTACAGCGAGTTTAGGTTGATCCCGGCATATTATCCCTACACAGAGATGAGCGTAGAGGTTCAGGTCTGGGACGAGGAAGACGAGGAATGGCTCGGCATGGGAGGAGCAGGAATGTTCCGTCCTGAAGTAGTTAAACCGATGCTGGGCTTCGAAGCCAAAGTACTGGCTTGGGGTCTGGGAATAGGAAGAATCGCGATGGGAGCAGCAGGTTTAAGCGATGTAAGAGAGCTTTACAGGAATGATATAGACGTGTTAAATGAGACACCTGTCTGGAGACCGGAGGTTGAGAAATAATGTCAAATATCAAGATAAACAAGAAAGAGTTTTCCGAACTAGTCGAGAAAGAGTTTTCAGATGAAAAACTGGATGAAGAAGCTTCATTCCTTGGAGCGCACTGGAACCATGTGGAAGGTGACAAATGGGATGTAGAGGTTTACCCGAATAGACCGGATCTTCTATCGGTTGAAGGACTGGCCAGAGCATATCGTGGATTCTTCGATATCGATACAGGTCTGGAAGGATACAATGTCAACAAAGGTAAAATTAAGGTAGAAGTGGATAGCTCGGTCGACGATGTAAGACCACATATCGGATGTGCGGTTGTCAGAGATTTAGATCTTACCAAGAGGATGATAAACGGCTTGATTCAGCTGCAGGAGAAAATGCATGAGACAATGGGCAGAAGACGTGACAAGCTGGCGATCGGTCTCCACGATTTATCCACCATCGAACCGCCTTTCGAGTACAAAGCTGTTGAGCCTGAAAAGGTCTCCCTAACACCGCTTCAGTATGATAAAGAGATGCAGTTGGGGGAGATACTTGAAGAGCATGAAAAAGGCCAAAAGTATGCCTGGATTCTTGAAGACGAGGAAAAGTATCCCATCATCGCTGATTCCCAGGGTCAAGTGCTGAGCTTTCCGCCTATAATCAACAATCAGCTTACAGAGGTTCATACAGGTACAACAGACATATTTATCGATGTAACAGGTAAGGATCAAGAGACAGTTATGAAAGCTCTGAACATAATGGTTACAGCTCTTGCAGAGAGAAGCGCAAGGATAGACTCGGTCAAAGTGGATGAAAAGAAACTCCCGGATCTATCGCCTGAAGAGTTCGAGCTGGATCCCGAGTACGTCAGAGAGGTTTCCGGATTAGATCTCTCAAAGACAGAGATAATTGACAGGCTGAAGCAGATGAGGTTTGGAGCTAAAGCAGGGAAGAAGATCAAGGTCAAGGTACCCTGCTACAGAACCGATATCATGCACCAGTATGATCTGATCGAAGATATAGTTATCGCTCATCGATACACTAATATTGAGCCGGAAATACCTAACGTCGATCAGATAGCTGGTAAACAGCCGGTAGAAGATATTTCTGAAATAATTAGAGATTCAATGGTTGGGACCGGTGCTCTCGAGGCTCTGACATACATCCATGAAAACGAGCAGAAACTGACTTCGATGATTGAAAAGCAGGATGACGGAAGTTATGTCAAAGTTGAGAACCCTCTCTCCGAGGAGTACTCTGCAGTTCGTCATCTCATGTTCCCATCACTTCTGGACGTGCTGAAGCAGAACAGGCATAACAGCTACCCTCAGAAATTCTTCGAAACAGGTGATGTAGTTGAGATAGATGATTCTGAGGTAGGGGCTTCCGAAAAAAGGAAAGCTGCTTACATAGTTTCAGGCTCCGAAACTGATTTTACAGATGTCAGAGAGATCCTCCAGGTGCTTGAGAGAGATCTGGGGATAGAGCTAGAAGTCCGTGAAGAAGAGAAACCTTTCTTCAGGGATGGAAGATCTGGAAAAGTTCTGCTGGATGGAGAGGAGGTAGGCTTCATCGGAGAGTTCTCCGAACAGGTCAGAAAGAACTGGGAACTGGAAATGAAAACCGCCGGCTTCGAACTTGATCTAGAGAAAATTAAGAAGGAAAGGTAGTGTCGGCACTCAATTGGAACTGGTCAGATCTGAAAGGCATTCTCTAAATGCCTTATTGCGTGTCAATCTGAGCTTAACCAGTTGTCCCGCAGGGTTCGTCATCCACTACCTATAGTTACTGTTTGACTTCGCTCTCTGTCGGCATTATCAGCCATGCCAGCAGGTAGATCAGCAGTCCTGATCCTCCCCATAGAACGATGAAGAGTACGGCCAGCCTGACCAGTGTAGGATCAAGGTCGTAAACCTCTGCGATTCCGCCACATACTCCACCGAGGATTCTGTCTGATTCTGATCTGTAAAGCTTCTTGCTCATTTGACTTCACCTTCCTGAGCTGACTGGTAGTCGTGAAGTTCGTCTTCTTCAAACCAGATTTCGATTTCCCGCTCTGCTTCTCCTGGTTCAGAAGCGTGGATTATGTTTTTGTAGTGGGTTCCTTCCTCATCGGCGTGCTCCATTGACATGTGGCCGAACTTCCCTCTGATTGTGGAAGGGTGAGCCTCTCTATTCGAGGTGTCGCCGACTATTTTTCTGACGTTTTCCGCTGCGTGAACCCCTTCCAAAACTATTGCGATTACAGGGCCGTCCTGCATGTACTCTGCCAGTCCATCGTAGAAAGGTTTGTCGACATGTTCTTCGTAGTGTTTTTCAAGTAGCTGGTCTGTTGCCTGAACCATCTTCAGTCCTGAAATCTTGAAGCCGGCTGTTTCAAAGTGGTCGATAATATCTCCGACTATCCCTCTTTTGACTGCGTCAGGTTTCAGCGCTACAAATGTTCTTTCAATGTATTCTCCATCTGTCATTTTAATTACCTCTTATAAAAGAAAATCTTGCTGAAGCTTTTTAAACTAAATTCAGCTGGTTGCGTTGATCTTGCGGTAGAAAGTTTTCTCACACGGCAAAAGCTGGATGTTCTCATTTTCAAGCCACTCTGAGGCGGTCTGGTTATGGTATTCGACCTGATCTGTCCACTCCATACCTGACATCGACGAGTTACAGGTGTTGTAGGCGCGGATCATAAGCTCTGACTCAATTTCTCTGTAGTAGTTCTCCGTCCCCGGCTCTGGATCTGTGTAATTATTGTAGTTGTACGTGGTGTGGGTTCTCTGCTCAAATCCAAGACATACTCCGGCTTCAACCCCCTGGCACTCAGTGGTAACCTCTGTGTATCCGACCCGGACAGGATCGTTTGGTGTTGCGATATTCTTTGCTCCCATAACGCTTACTACTACAAGAAGGCTGACACCAAGAAAGACGAGGTTTTTTCTCAACTCAGAGGAAATATCCAGATCCATATCTAAATGTGGTGTCCTGTATCTTTTAAATTGTGATTGAAACTGTCGGACATCAATTTATCAATCTTCGAGTGGAAAATCAATTTAGAGATGCAGCTGGGAACAATTGAAGGAAAGGTCAACACTTCTTCGTTCAAATTTCGGGCAACAGAAGAGGTAAAGAAGTTCGACTTTGTATCGGTGAAAAGCAATGACAAATGGATTCTTGCCCAGGTCGAGGAAGTGGAGAAAAAACCGGGTGGAGAAACACTTGCGAAAGCCAGTATAATAGGATACCGGGATAAAGGGCTGACAAAAGCACCTAGAAGAGTAATCGAACCGGATTCAATAGTATACGCGGCAGATCAGGAGCTGATCTCCGATACTCTAGGATTAGAGGAAGCCGGACTCAGAATTGGCCATTTGGAAACTAACCCAGACATAGATATCCATGTTAACAAAGAAGATTTCTACAAACACTTTGCTGTTCTGGCACAGACAGGGGCAGGAAAATCGTATTTAACAGGTGTTTTAATCGAGGAAATGCTTGAGCAGGATCTCCCGGTAATGATAATTGATCCTCACGGCGAGTTTAACTCTCTTTCTCAGCCAAACCCTGATAACGAGGATGAAAGTGAGAGGAAAGGCTACAAAGTCGACGAATACTCCCCAAATACTGATATCAACGAGCATGCGATGCCTCTATCATTTTCCTCAGTTAACATGGAGAAGAAGGAGCTACTGGATGTTATACCTGACTCTCTGACAAACTCGCAGATGGGTGTGCTTTACAACGCTCTGAAGCGTCTGAGGGATAAGGATGAGGATTATACATTGAACGATATCATGGATGAGGTCTCGAATGAGGATTCAACTGCGAAATGGAATCTACTGAATTCTCTAGAGCAGCTGGAGAGGTCGGGTTTGTTTTCTGAAGATGCCATTGATCTCGAGGATTTACTGGAGCCAGGGGAGGCTACAATAATAAACTTGAAAGCGGTTGAGCCTGAATCGGCCGAGATGACTATGTTCATGCTCGCCAAACGGATGTTCCAGCTGAGGAAGGAGAACCGAGTTCCGCCTTTCATAATGGTGATCGAGGAGGCTCACAACTTCGCGCCGGAGAAAGGTTTTGAGCAGGCGTTAAGCAACAAGATACTTAGAAAGATTGCATCCGAGGGCAGAAAGTTTGGTCTTGGAATTGGGGTTATTTCCCAGAGGCCGGCAAGGATCGACAAGAATGTTCTATCTCAGGCCAATACCCAGTTCATTTTGAGGGTCACGAATCCCAATGATCTCAAGGCAATTTCGAAATCATTCGAGGGAATCACAAGCGAGGTGGAGTCGATGATCAAGTCTCTGCCTCCGGGAGTGACTTTTGCGCTCGGAAATGAGTATCCTGTTATGACAGATGTCAGAACCCGGAAGTCGAAGCACGGCGGAACAACTCAGACATCGGAAGGATACAAGGAGAAGCAAAAAATCAGGTTGTTCAGACCTCAGAGAGAGGTTAAGGAGATCGAAACGGAAAAAGGAGAAAAACATGATGTCACATACTACCCGCTCTACCTGCATGAAACAGATGAGAAGAAGACGCTTTACGATGCTGTCAGCGGTGAAAAAAAGGCAGAAGTGAGTAAGGTTTCCGGGAAGGAGAAGAAGGTTCTTGATCATATAGAGCAGGATAGGAACAAGAGTGAGATAATGGAGGAGCTTGATATCACCCTGTCCAAAGTTACATCAATTGTAGGGTCTCTCAGAAAAAAAGGACGTGTTAAGGATGAAAAGCTTGAGACAGAGGAGAGTATATTTGAGAAATCTCTGGCTGAGGAAAGGGTTGAAGAGGAAAAGCTTATTGACAGGGAAAAGTCTCCAGAAGAGCTTGGTATTGAAGGCGCTGAACTTGTATATTATCCTTATTATTCGAGCGGGGAAGATGTCTACGATCCTGTTCTGGGGAGGGAAGTTTAGGTATCCACTCCTATTAAAAGAATTACTAGCGCGGTTTGATATGCTAACTTGGGTTCGTGGTCTAGTTGGTTATCCAATGCTCAGCTCTGCTGGCTTTGGACTAAGACGTCGCCCTTACAAGGCGAAGATCCCCAGTTCGAATCTGGGCGAACCCAATTCGTATCGGACAGCCAGAAAGATCTGTGTTGTCACCAACAAGTACTTAAAATCTCATGAGTATGTTTAATATATGTCCGGAGAAATGAAGCAGGTAATCGTATTGAGAAACGATCTGGACATCAGCAGAGGAAAACAGATATCACAGGCATGTCACGCCTCTCTAGGAGCCTACAAAAAGGCAGATCCTGAAGATGTCTCAAGATGGGAAAAAGAAGGCTCCAAGAAAATAGTGCTTTCTTCCGGCGATAGAAAGCTGGAAGATTTATATGCTGAGATCAAAAGTAAAGACATACCGGTCTACCTCGTGAAGGATGCTGGTAAGACTGAAGTCGAGCCAGGTACTACTACAGCTCTCGGGATTGGCCCGGTAGAGGAATCAAAAATCGATAGTATAACAGGAGAACTCAAGCTTATAGGTTGATACAAAGATGATGGAAGATTTGATGGAATGGGAGTACTACACGGAACTGCCCGGAATAAAGGGCGAGATAAAGGAACAGGTAAACGACTTCATAGTGGAAGAACTTGCGTCGCACGAAACAGATGAAGAAGGCGACCATCTGATAGTCAAACTCAGGAAGCAGAACATGACCACAATGGAGGCAATCTCAAAGCTCTCCAATATGCTCCACATCTCCAAAAACCGGATAGGATACGCCGGAAACAAAGATAAAAGAGCCGTAACCGAACAGCACATTTCAATCCAGGGAGTTACACAGGAAGATGTCAACCAGGTTTTCACCGACGAATTCGAACTGGAAGTAGTTGGCAGAAACGGCCACATCGGACTTGGAAATCTCGACGCCAACAGATTTGAAATAGCTATAAGACAGTTAAACCTCCCTGTACAAGATCTAAGAGATAGAACACTTAAAATAGTCGATGAAATGGACAATAAGTTCCCTAACTACTTTGGAAAGCAGAGATTTGGTTCTTCAAGACCTATAACCCATCAGGTTGGAAGGCTTATC
This sequence comes from Candidatus Nanohaloarchaea archaeon, assembly GCA_047617985.1. Lineage (GTDB taxonomy): Archaea > Nanohalarchaeota > Nanosalinia > Nanosalinales > Nanosalinaceae > SW-4-43-9. Next base: position 13,057 of record JBLGBS010000002.1, read on the forward strand.
CTGAAGGAAGAGTATGAGGAAGCTGTCTGGACTTACATAGCCAAACCATACGACCAGGAGTACAAGAGCATCCGGAAGATAAGAGACGAGTTATGGGAGACAAGAGAAGTGGAGGATGCCGCTGAAAAATTCCCTGAACAGTACAGATACGAGAAAGCGCTTCTATACCACTTGACGAAGAACCCGGGCGACTACAAGGGAGCGATCAAGAGACTTCCGGACGGACTACAGCAGCTTTTCATCCACGCTTATCAGTCATGGGTCTTCAATAGGGTTCTATCACGGCTTATCGATGAAGGATGGTACGAGCCGGAGTACGAGATACCTCTGGTAGGGTACAAGACAGACCTTAAGGACGGTAAACCGGAAAACATGATTGAAGAAATCCTTGAGGAAGAAGGGGTTTCACAAGAAGACTTCAGGCTTCAGAACTTCCCGGATCTGAGAAGCGAAGGAACTTACCGAAGAGCATTCGCTGACTTCAGAAACTTTGAGGTGCTTGAGATTGATGAGGACGATCTCAATATGAACATGAACAAGATGGCTGTGAAGTTTGATCTGCCGAAAGGTGCATACGCAACAGTATTTCTGCGCGAAATCATGAAGAACGACTAAACCACTGGATCTATGAAACCTTCAGAGTTTGGGGAAAGACTAGCTTTCTTATATGACGTCAGGTTTCTCATCCTGGTTTTCCTCCTTTTAACCTCCACCATCGCCTATTCAGCATCTCTCGAGTGGGATGAAGGTTCTTTCCTCCAGAACGCGGAGTACTTCTCCGGCGAAGGATCCAACTTTGAGGAGAGCCGTCCTGCCTCACTTTCATATCTGATTTCAGCTCTATGGCTTTTTACAGGAGAAAGTGCTTTCGCTGCCCGGATTCTAGTATCTCTGTTCGGAGCCGGATGTATCCTAGTGTTCCACAGGATAGCATCAAAAGAGTTTGAGGACTCCTTACCGGTTACCGCTGTATTTGCTTTTTCACCTCTACTGGTTTACTGGTCAGCCCATGCATACACTGATGTACCGGCTTTACTGCTGATTCTGGGTTCTTTCTACTTTTATCAGAGAGACAGGCATTTCCTGTCGGGAGCACTGATTTCGCTGGCTGCGACAGTAAGATACATCTTTCTCGTGTTCGCGTTCGGCATGGGGTTCGCTTATCTGGTCGATCATAGAGAAAAACTTTTCGACCTCGTAGCAGGAGGTTTTTCTGGTTCAGTACCTCTGCTGGCCTACAGTAAGATTTACTACGGAGGATTTTTCTCCCGGATCACAATGTATCTGACCAGGGTCTCAAAATGGTCGGACTCGGGTTTGATGTCTTCAGTAGCGCCAGGAATTTTCTCCGGCGTTTACACTCTATCGGCTATGATACCTGGTATGTACCCTGGCTGGAGGAAATCTTCCGCAGTCGAAAAATCGATGGTCGCTGTCTACTCCCTGTTCATAGTATTTATATCAGGTAACGCCTACGATAGGTACTGGCTTGCCATTCTGCCGTTTGTACTGCTTATAGCTTACCGGGGGCTGGACACGAAAATTTTCTACCTTGTATCAGCGATTATGATAGTTGTTTCAGGTATTGGCGTGGCGAGCGATGGACTGACACATCAGAGATGTTCTCCGCCTCTTGATGATGCACTTGACTATTCTGCTCAGCTTGAAGGAGAGTTCGTTTCCGATAACTGGGCTATAGCAGGATACAGGCTGGATCAGCCTGTAAGCTCTCCGTGGAACGATCTGGAAAGCCTGAGAGAAGGTGAAGGGATTGACTACGCTGTAATGTCTTCAGAGGAGCCTTACGGTGTGGTAAAGTCTTTCTCAAATAACTGCCGAACCTACTATATTTACAACCTATCCGACCCTTCTATGTGAGCACGATTCTGACAACTTTATTTATTAGTCGTGGGTTGTATTGTTTGGTACAGTGACCGGTCATGAACTTTATTGACATCCTCTATTTTGGAATATTCGGTATAATGATCTTCTCCGCTACCATGTGGATCATTGTCTACTTTCTAAACCGGGATAAAATACAGGTGGATCCAGAGCCAACGCGTTTCCCATCCGTAACTTTCCTTGTTCCGGCATACAACGAAGAGGAGTACATCCAGCAGTGTATAAAATCACTGATGGAGATGGATTATCCGGACGATAAACTGGAAATAATTGCAATAAACGACGGCTCAACTGACACCACTCTGGAGAAACTTCAGGAGTTCAAGGATCGAATAACAGTAATCGATAAGGAGAACACTGGTAAAGCCAGCTCGCTGAACCATGCACTCGAGAAAGTTGACACTGAGATGGTGGCATGCATGGACGCCGACTCCTTCGCAGAGAAAGATATGCTGAGATCTATGGTCGGATACATGGAGGAAGATGGTGTTAAAGGAGTCACACCTGCCATGAAGGTCAGAAATCCTAGGACTTGGGCCCAGAAGATCATGTGGGCAGAGTTCATATACAACCTCTTCCTGAGAAAACTTTTCTCCATATTCGACTCTCAGTGGGTGATGCCGGGGCCTGGAAGCGTCTACGACACACAGTACCTGAAAGATCTCGGAGGATGGGATGAGACAACGCTGACCGAGGATATGGAAGTGGCTTTCAGAATGTTCAAGAACGGTGCGAAGATAAAGAACAGCACTAACGCCTATGTGGATACAGAATCACCTCCTACACTTAAAGGTCTTCTGAAGCAGAGAATCCGCTGGTACGGCGGTTATCTTAACAACATGATACGTTACAAAGAGTTCTGGTTCAACCCACGGTACGGCAATCTCGGGGTGATTATAATGCCTTTCAACATCCTCTGGACTTCAGTAGTAGTTTTCATGCTAGGCCATATGGTTTACAGAATTTTTGACAGCATTTTCCAGGCTTTCAATACCTACCTGCTGGTTGGTACGATACCGTATAATTTCCACTTCTCAGTTCAGAGCATATCCGCTTTCCACGTTTTTTACATTGTTCTCGGGGTCACCGGTATAGCAATGCTTCTATTGAGTTTGAGAACTGCGGAAGAGGATTTAAGTCTGTGGGAGAGAAAGGTTCATTATCTGCTGTTCCTCGCAGTTTACGGTGTGCTTTACGCCTTTTTCTGGGTTGCAGCAGCAGTTTACCAGTTAAAAGGTGATAGAAAATGGTAGAAAGAAAAGTCGACTGGAAATACCCTGTAATCGCGGTAGCTGTAACCGGAATGATTTTCTCCGGAATACTTTACGCAGGCTTTGCGCTCAACGATTACAAGGTGGATTCCCTAAGAGCACAGATCGAAGATGTTGAAACCGAGCAGAGATCAAGGATAATCGGGCTTGAGCTTTCTGAAAGCCTTCAGGAGCAGGACTGTCGAGCTGTGGACGGATGGATGAATACCACGGTCGATGATCTTAGAAATCTCAGACTTGAAGTCGCTGCCTATGAGAGCTCGAACAAAATAAACAACAGAGAGTACACTACCGTTAAGAAAAGGTACATGAATCTCCTGCTCCAGAATCTGATACAGGTGAGGAACTATGACGATGCCTGTGATAGCGAAATCGTCGATGTAGTTTACTTTTATGATGATGGATGTGATGCCTGTACAGATCAGGCAACTATCTTAACCCAGATAAGACAGGAGTACGGCAATAAAGTTGTTGTCTATCCTCTTGACACCGAGCTAGACATGCAGCCGATCAACTTCCTCCAGAACTACTACGGTATAGAAAGATACCCTTCGGTTGTGGTTGACGGCGACGTCAAACAGGGATTCCAGTCTAAGGATAACCTGACCGGATTGATAGAAACCCGGCTTAACTCTACCAGCAAGGAGATGAACCAGACCGATGCCGAATAGATACGGTTTGATCGTTCTGATAGGTGTTCTGGGACTGGTTGTAGGTCTTGGAGCATCTGTTCTCTTACAAAGTCAGGGAGGAGAGAGTACTTACTGTAACTCGATCCAACAGCAGATTAAAGCAAACCAGAGTTTCACAGGCTCGGTAGCATGTTATCCTCCAGGCGAGATGGAAGTAAATGTTTCCGACAAGGTCGATGAAAACACGGAGCTGAGATGCGTATGTCGGATAGTAGATGAGTCCGGAATCAGCATTTTCCCGGTAGCTGTCTCAAATTAGAAAAACTTTCAGTACCGGTAACTCCCGGAAATCTTCAGCTTATTGCTTCTTCCTTCCTTCTCTTTTTCAATAACATCTTTTTCCACGAGTTCGGATACCAGACCCGAAATTTTGGCTTTGGAATAATCAGAGGAGTTTACAACATCCTTCTGAAGCATCTCGCCATCGTTTTCCCTCAGAAGCTCTACTATATCCTGCTGATCCTCGGAGAGATCTGCGTAAACGTCTTCCAGATTCTCCAGATTTATTCTTTTCCGGTAGATATAACCACCGTAGATTATGACTGAAACAAGAAGTAGTGCCACTGCACCTCCGATTATATAGCTGTAGTCCTGACTAGGGTTAAGGGTCTCGTAGTCAATCCTGAAGTTCAGAGTATCTCCAATTTGAGGATTTTTATTCCACTCTACAAATATCGTCCGGCCATCACTCCCAACGTTACCGTCGACAGGTGTAATCGCGCTCCCTTCTATATCCTGCGCAGTTCCTGCTCCCTCCGGAAGTTCAACTCTTAAATTAAATCTCTGGGTCGGCCTGTAGATCGGATGAGAGTATCTGAAGGTTTTAATCTCTCCTCCGTTAGATACAAGCCCTGAAAAGCTGTATTTGAGGCTTACAGTAAAATTATTTCTTAAATCGGTGTCACAAACAATCTCGTCGCCAAGAGTTAAGGTTTCAACGCTGCAGTCAAGTTCTTCGCCGTTTACCTGGGCTGAAACCGATCTAACGTCTGCTGAAGTTATATAAGTAAAGCTGGAAGAAGTAAGCTCTGCCACTTTGACCTCGGCAGTCGCTTCAGAGCTTTCAAGATCCAGAGTAAGGCTTTCAGATTCTATAGTTGTCGCAGAAGCTCCTGAGATCAGAAAAATTGCTAAGAGGATTGCTGAAAGCTTTTTCATCGTAACTCCAATTTTTCACTATTTAAATAAATAGCTTAGGCGGTTTCGTCTGTCTCCTTTGATACAACTACCCCTCCTGCTCCCATCTGCGCGTACTGGTGCATGGTATCAGCTACCGTTTGAAGGCTTTCCTGCGCCTCCTTCATACCCATCTGGAAGTTTTCCGGCTCCAGGAACTGGACATAGGTTGGCCCGTAATTCACCACTGTGTTGAGTGCGGTTGAAAAACTGTCAAACTCAACCTCTAGCTCAATAACCTTCGAGAAGCCTTTATCGAGGCTTGGATGAGGATTTTCCATTTCAACGGTTTCATCTTCTTCTCTCTCAACTACTTCAACACCGTCATCCGAGTTAAGATTTTTCACGTGATTCTCAATTGAATCTTCAACACTGTCTCTGTTCGGCCCTACAGCCTCAAAGACCATCCAAAGTTTGATAGTCATAACTGCTACTTGAAATGTATTTTTAAATTACTTAGATTTCAAACAGTCTTATGATTCCAGATTTTTCTGATTCTATCGGAAAAAGACAGTTAGCTGTTCTGATAGGGTTAAGCTTTGTATCTGTTGCTGTTATCCTGGTTTCTGTCAGAGGTTTCGTGATGTTTGAGGCGTCCTCTACCTGTCAGGAGACAGCCAAGATCTGTCACGGGGTTCCATATGAAAATACCTGTATAGGGCTGGAATCCAAGGAATCGGAAATAGTTGAGAAATCTCAGTGCGGTAGCGTGGATCAGATAGAGCAGAAATGCGCCGAACTAGGCGATGAGATTTGCAGTATTAACGAGAATTCGATAGGGACTGAGTGGAGCAGTGAAACACTGGTATTTGGAAGAACGTGTAGAGAATGGGGTCAGAACTACAATATTTCTCTCAGATCCTGCTGAAATTTGATTTTTAAACTGCCTCCTAAAATAAACACCTATGGACATTGATCTAGATTATAGTGACTACACGATCAACCAGAAAGAGCTGGGCAAAGTAATTCTGATAGCTTCAGCAGCTCTCCTAGTCACTTCAATACATGCATCTCTCCAGTTCCAGGATTCTCACGCCAAGATACAGCAGTTAAATCAGGATCTTGACAGAACAGAAGGTGTGATGCAGAGCGAGGATTTCAACGACAGTATAGAGGCGCTTGAAAGTGTTCAGGGCACACAGATAGGCCCAAGGTTTTCAAGTGCTGTGGAAGCGTTTAACAGCGCTGAAAACTCGATCCAGAACGCTGAGAGTGTTGAATCCGATCTTGAAACTTCTTACAATATATACCAGTGGCTGGTTCTTATTGGAATAATGGGAGTAATAGCCGGTTTTTCCCTTCTCTACATCTAGAAAACCCGGTTTGCGCACCAAGATTATTAAACAACCAGATACAAGTTTTTAGTACAGTACAGGCCTTCTCAGCCGGCAAAAACAGATTTCGTATCGGAAGGCTTAAAACTGTTTCCAGGGTGCCCTGAAATTGAACAGTAAATTAGAGGACAGAAAGATAGCTCTAGGTATAATTCTAGCGGTATTTTTCATGTCTTCAGCTTCTGCTCTCACCCAGATTAACAAGCCTATGGACTACACCGATTTCGAGAGCGATACGTCAGATCCTTTCAATGCATACGACACCGACAGCTACGATGAAGAAACATCAGCTACAGTTCTCGAGCCTGGTTCGGATCCTTCGATAACCTTCTTTGACTGGCAGCCCTCAGTAAAAGATTACCGCAGTCTCCAGCTCGAGGTTACAGCTTCCAGCTCTGGTTTCTCGGACGACACCTGGAGTCTCTACTACGACAGCTCCGCCGGTAATACCTGCGACAGCAGTGACACCGAGCTAAAACCTTCGAACAGTCAGAACACAGGAATTACAAATTATACAACTTCCCTGCCTGTAGATCAAGATTTAACCGATCTTCAGGTCTGTCTCACAGGGTCTACGAACTCAGGTTCAGACACCGGTAGACAGGTTCAGATTTACGATATAAGAACAGTTGGGGAGTACGAACAGCAGAAGGAGAAAATTGAGGAGGTTGAAAGCTTTGATTTCGCCGGCGGTCAGGTAGAAGGAAATCTTCAGAATCTTCGTTCAGCAGACAGCCAGCTGGTTAACTGGACTGATTTGAATTACTCAACCGGTCAGAGAGAAAGTTTATTCCGGTTCAATACTTCTACAGATGTTCCTCCGGAATCGATAGATCAGGTTAGTTTTCAGTGGAATCTGGGAAGAACAGTAAATAATTTCGTCAACTCACTTACAGGGAGCGGGGCAGGGAATATAGAATTCTCGAACGGCGAGCCCAGCGCAACCTGGTTTGTAGGTGACGGACAGACCGCGAACATGGTTGAGGGAGATACAGCAGCACTATTTGGTCCTACCTATGAGCTTGGTGAGAAAGGTTTGAACTTTGCACTACCAGAATCTGTCTCAGATGTTACTTATACCCAGCTGGATTACAAGATAAGGATAAGGTCACAGGGAGGAGATACCGAGCAGTTAGGTATTAACTTCAGAGATTTCACTAATGGAGGGAATATCCAGTGTGGAACGATCGCAAGCTCAACGTATCAAAACATTACCTGTTCCTTTACAGATCCGACCACGGTTTCGAACTTGATCTCTGGTAACAGAGTTTACAATGTCTTCACAGAGAGTAACGGTGATGGAACTCAGACGACATGGAACGTTGATTATGCAGCTCTGGAGGCATCCTATACAACTCCTCCAACGGACAGGAACTACACCTACACTCTCGGTTTGAATAACCGTACCTCGAATAGTCTTGATCAGGTCGAAACCTTTAATCCTTCGAGCCAGCAAAACTTTTTCTCAGCTAATGTATCGGATTACGAGGCTGCGTTGAACCAAAATAGGGAAATGGAAGGATACCTTTCATTCTATGAATCGGGTAATGTACAGCCGGAATACTCTCTACATAGTTTCAATATAGATAGAGCGCAGACCAGTATTAGTTTCATCCAAGATAAAGTTGCAGGATACAACGCTCAGGTAAAGGATGAGGCCGGACAGGAGATTACAGGTGTAGAGTTTACAATTTTTGACAATGGCAGAGTATTAGAAAGGTTTACATCAACAGGACAGGGTTTCAACGACACGTTAGCAAGAAACAGGAATTACACTGTAAGACAGTCAATCCCTTCTGGAGGCTCCGACTATAACGTCACATTCTACAATCTTAATATGACTGGCTCGCTGGCTCCTGCGACAAGACTGGCGGAGATTCAGGAACCGCGGTATATAGAGAATATCTCCAAAGTATACGCGGTAAAAGACAAGGAAATGGAGTTTGAGGAGGCACAGATTAAAGTCCCAAGACAGGATACTCCGGAAGTTATTCTCCACTGTACTGATTGGGATTTCCGGAGTTCGGTTTGTGGCAACTGGGAGTCAGGTGAGGTGGATGAATATTCAAGCTTCAAAACCCCTGATCATTTCGTCTACAATGTGACGGGATTCGATGCATTTGCGGTCGCAAACGCGACACCGGTGCCTAACGTGACTTCTCTGGAAATTTACGACGTTACTGGACTCTCATCCGTGGAGAAAGAGACAGAAGGAGAGTTTTTGGATGGAGGTCTGAATGAAACCCTCAAATTTAACCAGTCCGAAACGAGACAGTACAGGTTCGAGTTCAGGATAGAAAACGATGGTAGAAAAGATTGGAATATACAGGAAGAGGATACCCTTTATCATGAAGGACTGAACTCATCTTGGCCTGTGGATAAGATATGGTACAACCTCTCGACCGGAGACTTTGATGGCGGCCAGGTTACTGATAGAAGGGTTTCATGGAATACTTCTCAGGGAGGAATGCTGGAAAACGATAATGATAACGACACTATGTATGCCAAGTACCTGGTGAATATAAACGATCAGGAATCGAAGACTTATGACCAGGAGTTCCGGGTTAACGATACCTCTAAGAACGCAGGCAGCTTTGATTATCACAGGATTGACATCAAAAAGTTTGGAGATATCAACCTCAGTATTTTGCAGCCGGTCAATGGAACCACTCTTCCACAGAATACAACATTTCTAATGAACGCTTCCGTTAACTGCATCAACGGGTACTGTGGGGGGATAAATGTGACGCCGAGGTATAATTCTAGTGATGTTCCAGATACTCTTATACCAGAGAATTCAGGTCAACCTTTCCATACTGAGGGAACAAGAACTGAGAACTGTGAGGTGCTGGATAACGAGGGTCAGTGCTACGTCAGCTGGAGTATAAACACAACAGGGGAAATCAAGACCTCGAGACTTCTGGATATTAATGGTACCTCAAATCTCACTGAAGTGCCGAAAAACAACTCGGCGAATGTCGAGGTCAGCATAAATAACGTCCTAATTGTGGATTTGGAGTGGGAGATGCTTAATTTCGGTGTTCTTGACCCTGGCGAGACAGATAAACCTGCTCTCGGAAACGATGATCTAGATTACAATCTATCTATCGAAGGCTTGAACGCAGATAATCTCTGGATAAGAGGAAACGACATGCTGACAGATGGATGGAAAAATCCAGCCACGAACGAGCAGTATAGGATTGACGCGAACAATCTAAGCTTCGGACTGGAAAATGATATATCCGGGGCGGAGGAATTAACAAATAACTACAGCCTAGTTAAGCAGGGAATTTCATCAGGAACTATACTGAATACGTTTTACTGGATAGATGTACCTCAAGGGATAAAATCAACGGAATACACAGGAAACCTTTACTTCAAGGCAAATGCAACGACATAGCAACCTTTCAACGAGTAGAAAGAATACAGGCTTCACCGCACTAGGTGTTCTAACGGTTCTAGCCCTAGCTTTCTTCTCATCACATACAGTGGCTTCCCCGGTTTCAGGTGATGGAATACATTTCCACAATATCTCAGCTACCCCTGAGCTAACGGGATACGGTGAAGATGTTCTTTTGAACGCCACAGTTGCCAGCGATGAATCTCCTTCAAACGTTGAAGTTGAGATCTTCCGGCCTGACGGAACTTCCAGCACTCACAGTATGTCAATGACCGGAACCGAGTACCCGGATCACAGAAGCTACGAGTACAGCTTTGGGGAAACGTGGCAGAAAGGGATGTACAGCTACCAGATAACAGCTGAGACATCAAACAACCAGGAAACAAGTTCGTCAGGTACTTTTGAGATAGAGGCAAATGCGTCAATGAATGTTGTGACGGATCAGGACAGATACGGCGCGCTTCAGGATGTAAGTCTCGATAGAGTCAAAGATTTACAGCTTAACAGCTCCGATGAGTTCAATGCGAATACGAGGAAAAGATTCAGAAGATTCCTGTTCTCGGAGAACTTTCAGACAACAAGTGGAACTACATCCGGAATCCATACTCATACACATGAAATCGATGAAGGTGAGGTTCACGAGCTTACAGAATCAAATGGAGGGTTGTTCGGTACAGATGTATTTGATGGTCAGTACACCTACTCTACAGAGTACAACACGATAAATAATCTAACAGTTCAGCTCAGCGGTGTTGCCTCAGGAGGAGCGCTCGATATACAGGTTAGAAACTTTGATACAGCATCCTGGGAGACAGCTTTTACACTTGATTCAACTACAGAGGTAGATCTAGCTTCTACAGTTTGTACAGCAGAAGCAGACTGCGCCAGCTACCTCGACTCAAATAACGAGATACAGATTAGAGCTTTTGCTTCGAACGGAGGAGTATCTGCTGATGAAACTTACACCATAGACTACCTGACCGCTGTAGTTGAGACAGATGAAGGAGACATAGATGAGAGAGAATCTCTGGAGAACCCTGGGATAGGAGAGGACGGAAACTTCAAGAAGAGGTGGTACTCAAGATACAGCTTCAATGAAATGCCTATCAACAGATCGGCACAGGTACAGGAAGCTTACCTTCTCCTGGACGTAATCGATGGATCCGGCACCGGAGAGCTTTACCACACACAGAACTACGGTTCTTCATCACCTCCTACCTCTATCCATCCAGGGAATTCACCTCCCGAATCCACGCAGACAAATCCGATACAGACATTCCAGGCAACACCCGGAATGAAGGAACTGGAGGTTACACAGGCTGTAACCGAAACCTTTGAGTCGGGCAAGAGATCGGTCGGATTCCAGCTGAGAGAACAGGGACAGGATCAGTCCTACACGCTCAGCGATCAGAGATATCTGGTTGTGAACTACACCGCAGAATCCCAGCTGGTCAACACAGGAAGAACTGACACTTCAGGATTCCTTCTTATGAGAGCACAGAAGTTAGAAGATGGAACTTGGCAGAACGTTAATTTCCCGACGGTGGATCGGACAGCGGGTACGTATCCTGTTGACTCGAACGAAGAACTTGATCTCGCATCAATATGGAGCGAAAACGGCGGTTTCAACACAGAGGACTACAGAAAAGGAATGTACAGAATACTGTCAGGATATGTTTCACAGGAAGGAACAGTGCTTGAAAGCTTTGATGGAACACCGATAAGAGACAGCTTCAGATTTGAGATATTCGAGCCTTTCCTGAATCTGACCGAAGTTGAACATGAAAACCAGGTTGACGATAATGTCAACGAGTACGGAACCGGAGATACAGTTGACTTTGTGGACGCAGTATTCGGCGTTACCAGAACTACAGCGGTAAATGCCAGTCTAAGGCTCAGACTTCTGAATGAGAACGGCCAGCTGGTTGAATGGGGGCCGAACTCAACCAGGTTATGTGGGAATGTACCGGCAGGAAATAACTGTGAGGCAAGCTTCTCCAACAGTTCAAACGGCTACTCGATCCCTAGAAACGCTATATCAGATATATCCGAGACAATGACCTGGAGTGTTTTCATGGATGCTAACAACTTTGGAGGAAGACTTAACCAGACAGAGCAGGTCACACTTTACCATATCCCGGCAGGATTTGAATCCGATATCGAGGATGAAGACGACAAGATTTTGAGAAACAATTCTGCTGTCTACAACTTCACGGTTGGAAACCCATGGAGTCAGCCTCTGGAAGATGTTAATGTGACAGTTAACTGTAATCGGGAAGAACTGAACTGCAGTGAGATAGGGAACTCCCAGCAGAAGATACAGCTGGGAGCGATAAGTTCCGGTTCATCTCAGACAGCAAGGTTTAACGTCACCACAAACAGCTCCACACCGACAGGTTTCTACGACCTGAACGCTACCGTAGAATATATCAACCCAGGAGGTGAGAGAAAGGTCTGGGAACAGAGAGAAAACGAGATACTTGCAGTAAGGATTGCAGGAGCGCTTACACAGATAATAGACGCGCCGGAAAATGTGACAAGAGGTGAGCAGGGATATGAGTTTAACTCCAGCACAGAGAATACGTTCGAAGATCCATTAACCGGGGTAGAGTCAACCTGGAGTCTGCCTCAGGACTGGACAAATACTACAGGCAATCTGGAGAAGCAGGAAGCCGATCTACCGCCGGGAGAAATATTCTATCACGGTTTCAGTTCTGCTGTAGGTCCGGATGCAGAAGTTGGTTCAAGAGATATCGTGGTTGATGTTACAAACGATCAGCTGAGAGAGGACTCTGCTATAGCAGAGGTTGATGTGTACGCCAACACATCACTGACGGTGACAGTGAACCAGACAGATCCTGCGGTAGGGGAGCCGATTAGGGTTACAGGTACTCTTGAATGGGACAATGGCACTGCGATACCTGATGAGCCGGTAAGCTTCGCTGATTCAACTTCCGGAGACAGCTTGGGGCAGGCCATAACCGGGTCAAACGGAGAAGCATCAGTTGTATATGAACCAGGGCAACCGCTTGGATCACACAGCATCAGCGGGGCGTATCAGGGATCTGACGATATCTACACAAAATCCTCGGCGGGAAACCAGGTGATAACAGTCCATAAGATTCCTGATATCCAGAACGTGGAATCTGATCCTGCTCTGGTCGGATACGGTTATCCGACGACGTTGAGCGCAACCGTTACGGACTCGGATGACGGCGTCGCCTCAGTCCAGGCAAACGTAAGCTACCCGAACGGAACGACCACATCACATTCGATGCAGGATGTAGGAGGCAACAGCTACGAGTACGACTTCTCAAATACCTGGAATGAAGGTCTACATACCTTCACGGTTATAGCTACAGACAATGCCGGAAAAGTAAATACTTCGGAAGGCAACTTCACAGTTGATATCCAGCAGAGCTCCAGCATAGGAACCCAGGGCTTTGAGTTCTTCCCTGGTGAGAACGTCACCCTGACAAACTCAAGCTATGCATGGACGCTGAGAGAATACGATTACAGGAGAGCTGTAGAGGTAACAGAGACCTCCGGAAACCGGCTTGAACGTTTCACATCCAGGTTCGAGATACCGAACCTAGGCAGTGATGTTCAGAACGACTGCAGTGATATCAGGATGGTGGAAAACGGGACACCGAGAGATCTCTACATTGAAAACTGCAATCCTTCAGGCAACACTGTAGCTTACGCACCGACAACAGTCGAGGCGTCAGCGACCGAAGGCGATCTGTTTGCCTATTACGATAATCCTGATGCAGAGGAGCCAGCAAATGAGACATACGCCTTCCCGATCTCGGATTCAGGAACTCATGATCCTGGCTCACCATCTATATTCAATACACACCAGTACAACGGTGGGGATGCGATCTTCCGCAGAGTCCAGATAACCGTGAACGAGGGCAACGGCAATACGATGTCCGTTACGGTTCAGGGCAGAAATATTTCGACAGGAGAGTTCGTAACCCTCTACGATCAGACAGGTGTAGCTGACGGTACAACTGTTCTGGACGAAACTTATTATGAGGATCCATCATTCAATGAGATTCAGATCTCCGCTTCAAGTGAGGCCGGCGGAGGCGGGTTCGATCCACAGGGGGACGTTTCATACACCTACGACTTCACAACTCCTGACTTGACGGATACGCAGGTACAGGATGAGCAGGACAGGTTCTCCTCAGTTCTGCAGAACATCGGTAATTTCCCATTCAGAGGTAAGGTTGAACTTGAAGTGTTCAGCAACACTACAGGGGCGTGGAACCAGGTTGAGACAGTTTACAACGAGACATCGACCCGCAACGTCGGTGTTAATGATATAATAAAGCTTTACGAGCTCTGGAATCCAAATCCATTCTACACCAATAGGAGGACACCAGGATTTTACCGTGCAGTCTTCAAGTTTGTAAGTCCTTCAGGAACGATACTGACTGACGGTTCAGATATCAGAAGACAGAGCCCTTTCCGGCTGAACCCGGCACAGTCAAACGTCACAGTTCAAAACGTAGAAATTTACAATGTCACCGGTGCGGGCAATCAGCGAACCGATACATCGGATCTGGAGGACAGCGGAACCAACACCACTTTCAGAGTGACAGGCGGTGAAACCTACAGGGTTCAGGTAGATATCGAAAACGATGAATCCGCATCAGCGCCGTGGCAGATAGACGGAAGCACTGATATCAAGTACATCAATATTCATCCGGACTGGACAGTAGATACGGCAAACGATGTGTTCTACACCAACGGAACCGATACCTACACCGGTGGACAGCTTGAAACAGCTCCCGGCACCACAAACGTTACCTGGAACAGTCAGGGAGGAGAAATCAAACCTGGAAACAGCGGCAGTTTCTCGTTCATCGCACAGGTTCTGAATGAAACCGAGGCAGAAAGAGAAATCACGTTCAGCGCAACCGATATCACTTTCAGAGAGACAGACAGATCAGATATCAATGTGTACGAAAACAACAATATTCCGCCACAGATCGACTTCTTCGACCTGAATATAACAGATGTTAATAGAGGTGAGACAATCAAAGCATTTGCAAACTGGACAAAAGATATCAGCTCGGCTGATGCGGAGTACAATACAACGACTTCCGCACTGTCCAACTTCACGGTTGATCCGGAAGGAACGTTCACAAACTACACCTTCTCAACAGATCAAGACTGGGTTAGAGGTACTCACAGCTTCCGGTTCTTTGCATCGGACTACGTCGGCAACGAGGGAAGCAGTCGTGTGGAACCGTTCAACGTTAATGGAATCGCAAACATCAACAGTACTGATTTGAACAAGTCAGAGGTTGAGGGAGGCAACCCTGTGGAGTTCGCCTGCAGGGTTACTTCCGACAGAAACACACCGATAAACAACTACAATGTCGGCTTCTACAATGAGACATCTCAGATAACCACGGCATCAACCGGCTCAAACGGGTGGGCGAACATAAGCTACACATCAAACAAACTTGGAACTCAGTTGCTGACATGTAACATTACAGAGGACAGCTCGAGGTTCTACAGCGTTGGAACCGCAGAAGGAACTGAGGAGCTCAAGGTTATT
The DNA here is from genome assembly GCA_047617985.1 of Candidatus Nanohaloarchaea archaeon. Classification (GTDB taxonomy): domain Archaea; phylum Nanohalarchaeota; class Nanosalinia; order Nanosalinales; family Nanosalinaceae; genus SW-4-43-9. The sequence continues at coordinate 28,404 of JBLGBS010000002.1, forward strand.
GAGACGATCCCTCCTGAGTATCGGGAGGTCGGCCAGAACACTACAAGAGTTTTCAAAACAGCCAGAAACGATACTGTGAATTTCTTCACACGGTGGACTGATAACTTCCGACTTGACACCGCGCTTCTGGAAACTAACGAGACAGGAGTTGAGCTGAACAGCTCTCTTGCAGAATCAAAGAATCTTAATGGAGGTGAGGACTGGAGCAATTTCACAGTAGATATACCTGGTGATGTGAAGCCGGTTGATGCCTCATGGAGGATCTGGGCGAATGATACGTCCTCCAACTACAATGTAACTCCTGAGATGCCGTTTGAAATCTGGGGCTTCACGACGATTCTGGGGCCGGAAAGTGGGCCGGAACAGAATCCTGTGACAATAGACGAGGAATCAAGGTTTGAATGTCGGGTGTTACAGGGTAACGGCTCCGCTGTTAAGGATCTTCCTGTAAGGTTCTACGAAAACTCCTCGGGATCTATGCAGCAGGTCGCAGTAAACAAGACTAATTCGGAAGGAGCTGTATCTTTCTCCCGGAGCTATTCATCCCAGCAGGCGGTGAGAGAGACCTGCAGTATCACAAGAAATGATTCGCTGAACTTCCAGCCATTCGAACCGGATAGAGGCAACTACACAGAGGTACTGGAGGTTATACCTGAGGAAACAATCCCGCCATACATTGAGAACAACAACTACTTCCTGAACACAACTGACAGCTTCAAACCGGCCTCGGTCAAGTCATCAGCCCAGTGGAATGATTCGATCCAGTCGGCGAAGATTGAGTTCAACTACACAGGAAACGACTTCATCAAGAAAGATATTCCAGGGCCTTACACGAACAACTGGACGAACTTCACACTGAACGTCAACGAGACCTGGGATGTTGGAACTCACTATGTGAAGACTTCCGCTAATGACACAGTAGGAAACGTCAACGACACTCTCAGATTCCTGAAATTCGATGTCTGGGGTTACAGCCAGGTCGAGTGGGTCTCGCCGACCGGTAAAGTAGGAAAGGGAGAGACAGAGCTCAAATGCCTGGTTTCAGATAACCAGACGAACCAGCCTATAGAAAACCATGAAGTCGCGTTTTACGATGATAATAGCAACCTGATAGGAATTAACGCCACAAGGTCGGATGGAACAGCTATTTACAGCTATAATACTTCGGATCAAGAAGCGGGAGATAAAACCTGGTCATGCAGAATAAACGATGAGCCAGAGATTTTCTACAACACCAGCAATCAGGACACTGCTTCGGAGACGGTCGAGCTTCTGGGACAGCAGGCCGGAAAGATCGTCGGAAATCTGACAAGACCTGCCAACAACACGGTTCTAGCGCAGAACAAGACTTTCACCGCTAACCTGACAGCAGAATGCCGGAGGAGCGACTGTGGGGAAGTAACCGCAGTACTTAGATACAATCAGTCAGGAAACGAAGCAGACACAGAGATAAGCGAAACCGCTGATGAACCGTTCCACACTGTAGATGCGAACCCGAAAACATGCAGTCCATCATTGGCAGAGGGAGATAACTGCTCTGTCTCTTGGGATGTGAACGCAACAGGAGATCAGGACACCACGCATGCACTGGATGCGGAGATAGATGGAACAGCGACACCGGCGAACGATACCGAGGACAAGGTTGTCGGAATAGATCAGATCCTGATACTGGATGTCAACTACAACGAGATTATCTTCCCACAGGGCAATCCTGGAGAAGTCATTCCGGCGCCAGGAAACTCTGAAAGCAAGTACTCCGCGGAGCTTGATGAAAGATCAAACGATGCTACCGGAGGCGCGTGGATCAAGATGACCAACCTGACAAGTGTTGAAGGGCCGGACACTGAGAACAGAAGAGTGCCTCCGGAAAACACGACTTGGGCGTTCGAGTCAACATGCAGTTACTCGGGAAGCACGTCTCTCCACAACTATTACACCGAAATCCTGGGATCGATGGATGCAGGAGAGTCATTTACCCAGTGCTTCTGGCAGGAAAACCCATTCGGAAAGTACGCCGGAGTCTACACAGGAAGTTTAACAATAAAGGTGAACGCAACCAATTAAACCTAGAAAGATGAACCCCGGGAAATTTGCAGTTCTGACAGCAGTAGTCTTGATGCTTGTATCTCTAGCTTCGGCGTCATCTTTCGGAAGCTTCTCATCCGACACAACCAAGCAGATAGACTCCTCCGAGACCCGCTTCAGTATCTCTGTTTTCAACCTCGGAAACCAGACTCTTCAGCTCAGTATAAACTCTACTCAGCCGGAAGGAGCAAGTATAGTCCATGAAGATGAGATAGAGCTGGAGCCGTCAGAAGTTACAAGAAACCCTTCAGGAGATAAACAATGGTTCCTTACCTCGAACAACAGATACGTGGAGACAACTGAGATACCGGTAAGATTCTTCAGGGACGCAGATGCTTCGAGAGATAACTTTGAGTTCACCGTCGATATTCAGGCTTCGAGCTCGATAAACGAAGGGGAGAGCGGTGTGGTTCAGAATATTGTGCAGGTAAGAAGCTACAGCTACCAGGTAGAAACCGATGTCGATAACGTTAACTCGCCTGACGATGATCAGGGAGACGAAACGGATTCCTCTGATCCGGGACAGAGTCCGGGTAACGGTGGAACAGATGATCTCTCTCCGGGAGATGCAATTGGTGGTATCGGAGATGCGATAGGAGGAATCGGTGAGGATCAGGAAGAACAGGACGAAAGCAATCAGAACGAAAATAATGGAGAGGATGAAACAGATCAGAACCAGGACAGCCCCGCAGACCGAAACTCCGATTCTCCGGGAGATGGGGAGAATACGAATACAAACAGTGGAGAGAGCGATAGTCTTACAGGCAGGTTCCTGCAGTCGGCAAGCGTTAACGGTACAACTATTGTGATGTTCCTGTTTATGGCAGGATCTGTCGTGTACTTTGTGAGGGTGATATAGATGAGAGAAAAAATTATCTTCGCTGCCTCGATACTGTTTTTGACCGGGTTGTCGGCAGGTGTACAGATAAACAGCTTCCAGACCTTTGATGGGGAAGGACAGACCCAGTTATTCGAGGTAAACGATACTGTAGAGTTCAGACTTAACGCTTCAGATACAGAAAACGCTTCGATTGATGTATACGATAGTGAAGGCCAGCTGATTCTGAATGATCAGGAGCTGGAAGCGGAAGGAACTAACGACACCAGAGTGTTTTCATACAGTTACTCGGTTCAGGGAGAAAACCTTTCGGTCGGAAACTGGATGGCAAGGGCTGAAGCCGTATCATCAGATTCAATTGAAAACGCCACTGATTCCACTGCTTTCCACGTCGCAGGCGACAGACCAAGCTTTATTTCGCTCCAGGCAGAGCCTTTCCAGGTCACGCAGGGAGACAATCTTTCCGTCACCGCAGAGATCACTGATGCCGACACAGATCTGAGCAGTGTAAACTTGTCTTTCCCTGGCTGGGAGAACTTCACAATGACGCAGGACGCTCAGGAAGATTTTGTCTACGAGTACAGTGCTGAAGTAGAGGCAGATGAGGCTATGCAGGATGATTACAGGGTTGAAGCTGAGGATTCTACAGGTAAAACAGCGGTTGAAACAGGTGACTTCAAATTCGTTGAGAATTTGGAGGGAACAGACGTTACTGTTGAGGTAGCGCCTTCCTGCTCCAGCACGCTGGATTTCTTCCTTGTACCTGGAGATGGTGAGATCGTTCAGAACAAGACAGGTGTTTTCGTTGAAATAGCAGGTAACTCCGGTAACGTTCAGTCAAACATCTCTATCGACTATCTTGATGTAAATTATCAGGCTCAGGATCCCTACACGAGAGGAGATCAGAAAGGCCCTCTGGTTCAGTCCTATTCCGGGGAAAAGTTTGAGAACGTGAAAGTTGGGTCATCTGTGACATACTTCAAACTGTTCAATGCGCAGTACCAGATGGGTAACTACACAGGTTTCTCCCAGATTTCAACCGAGTGCCAGGCAGAAGGCCCTGAAGCCGAGCAGAGAAACCTTAACCAGCTGGAAAACGATTTCAGATGTACCAACACCTCAGCAGTAAGATTTAACTGCTCTAATGTGGAGATTGTAAACGAAAATCTTGTTGACAGCGAGATAGAGCAGGCAAACTTCACTAACACGACCGATAAGACAGTGGAACCACAGAGGGATGGAACCGAAGCCTACAGGACAGAAATTGATCTCAACTCCACTACCTACGATGCGTTTCTATTCGATAGCGTGGATACGGAGAGCTATGACTATTCATGTCTATCGGAAAACGATTCCATATACAGTGAATCCGCGCAGTGCGGTTATGAATCGAATCTGCTGGGCATCGAAGATATAGAGATAAAATCGATAGGAGCTGATGGTTCCAACGCCACTTATTCACTGCAGAAGGCAAACCAGGAGAAACTGAATACAACACTTGAGTGCGAAGACCAGAACAAAGATGATTCAGAAGCCACGTGCGACACGGATTTCAAATTCTTCGAGCGCTTCTCATTCTTCGGAAACTTCGAGATCGTCGATGCTATAGGAGATGAATCCGGAGGGGTAAACAACACCGGTAATCAGAGCACTAACCAGTCAATACCAGGAAATGATACTAACCCCGGGAGGACAAATGTAACCGTCCCTGAACCGGAGCCGGAGCCAGAACCTGAACCGGAGCCGGAGCCAGAACCTGAACCGGAGCCGGTTGTAAGGGTAGATATTGAGTCTTTAAATGAAACTTATTCTACACCTCAGGGAAGCTTTGTACCAGCAGACTTTGAGGTCTCTAATCTTGGGAATGTACCGTTAAACGATCTACAGCTGAACTCTCTGGTTCAGAGAATAAGAGGTGACTGGGATGTAAGAAACGCCCAGGTGGAAAATCTTTCAGTTAATGAAACGGTGCAGAGACAGGTATTCATCAGGCCTTCGGAAGATACAGAACCGGGCAGCTATGTTGTTCCGGTCGCTGCCCAGGACGATGAAAACAACACCCTAGATCTGGACTACTTCACACTCAATGTCAAAGAAGCAGATTTTGTCCCTAGAATGGAGATAACCGAGTCACCTCAGACAGTAAGTCTTGAGGCGGAAACATCCCAGCAGATACCTGTACTTCTTGAAAACACGGGCAGAATAGATCTTGAAAATATTAGCGCAAGGGTTCAGAACATAGAGGACTGTGGAACAACCAGTTCAGGTGAGATAGAGGAGCTGGCTGTGAACGGCTCCCAGTCTCTTCAGCTTGAGTTCTCGGCCTCTGATTCAACAGGAGAATGTGAAACCACGTTAGTCGTTTCCTCAGGTGGAGGTGCGTACACCTTCTCGGAGATTGATGTCGAGATAACCCCGGAAGCCGGTCTGATTCCTGAGGAGCAGAGAGTGCCGGTGATCGCTCTGGTGTGGACTTCGGTTCTCATGCTTTACGCATTTTTCACCAGGGAGTACGATCTTGAGAGCTGGACTGTTAAAGGGCCGTTTATCGCTCTGGTGATGGGAGAGACCATGATAATTCTTTACCTGATGGCGAACTACTACGGTCTGGCGGTTATGAGATTCCTACCTTTCTGAATTATCATCCCATGCTACCTGAAGGGTGCGCATAACAGTAGCTGAGATAGCCAGGAAAAATCCAACTGTGAATATCTGTGTCTGTAAAACACCTATCTCCAGTATTTCAGCTAAGTTATTCATATCGCCGACCAGGCTCAGGCTTATCGCTGTCGAAACCAGCAGGCCGGTGCCGAGGGAGGTGTAATTGATTCTCTTTAAGCTGTCATCAAACCTGTTCTTCAGACTTGTGAAGCTTAAGAATCCTCCTGCTACAGCTGTGCTTAGATAACCGACGCTGTAGAAAGCTATAAGCTGATAGTTATTCGGGACGCATACAGGTCTTACACTTCCATGGATGCCGTTGATGTTCAAACCCCAGTTGAGGATGTACTCACAGTTTATTGATTCCAGGACAACCATGTGGGAGAGTTCATGCACAACAGGCCCGATCACAAAAACAGATAGAAGGAAGATAACAGATGCAGATATTTTCCTGTAAATACTTTTTCTGCTCTCAAGTTTCTCCATCTGCTTCACATGTTTATCGGGGAGCATAGAATCATCTCAGATCGTTGATAACCTTCTCCGAAGTATCTATAACCTCGTCCACATTGTTCACTCGAACTTCACCTCGGTACGATTCATCCATTTTCCTGAAGAACTTGATTAATGTGTCAACGTTTTCATCACGGTTATCCAGGCCTTCCAGACTGTCCGCAAGCTCTGAATAGGTCAGCTCTCTGTCTATCTCAAGAAGATATTCTAGGTATCCTTTCAGAACCTGTGCGGTTTTTATAGCACTTTCCCGCCTTTCAAGATCTCTGTAGCTTTCCAGGATTCCGACAACTTTCTCATACTTACTTTCCTTGTCGTTCTCATCTTCTTCATCGCTTCCTCTAAGCTTCTCCCATTTACTGCTGAACTCGCTTTTCAGATCGAAGTACTCCATGAAACTGCCGTCATCGTCTTTTTCCTTTTCCTTCTCCTCGACAGCACCCATCAGCACCTCCAGGTCTTCTTCAGCCTCCTCCTTCAGCTCTTCTTCTGTCGGTTCTTCATCGTCTGATCTATCGGTTTTTTCTTCCTGCTGTTCCTTCTGCGACTCTATCTCGGATTTCAGCTTCTTCAGATCCTCGTTGCTGGATTTCCGGAGCATCTCCTCGTTCACTCCATGTTCCTTTAACTCGGAGATTAACTGCTGTCTCTCATTTTTCTCATCTTTGAGGTTTCTCAGCTGGGCGAGTGTGATTTCGCTCAGTTTTTCATCATCCATCTCTACACCGAGCTCATCCATCAGCTCTTTCTTCTGCTTTATTTCATCTACCATTTCATGAAGATCATCCAGATCCTTATCCTTCAGCTCTTCAGGTTTGTAGCCGTAAGTTGTGAGTTCGGCAGCTAGTTTTTTCCTGTTATCCAGCTTTTCGGCGAACTCCTTCAGTTCATCAATATCTTTGCCCTGAAGCCTTTCCGGCTCCACATCGTACTTGTTTTCAATCTCTTCACGCTTCTGCTTTCTTTTCTCAAGCTTTTCCTCGAAATCCCTGAGCTCGTCCAGGTTTTTGTCATCTATCTGCTCTTCGGAAATATTGTACTTGCCCAGGACTTCCTGCCTTTTGCTTTCAAGCTCTTCCAGCTCACTTTCTAGACCCTCCAGTTCCTGAATATCCTTTCCTTCAAGACGATCCTCGCTGACACCGAATTTATCCATCAGCTCCTGCTTCTTGGCTCTCTTCCTCTCAAGTTTTGATTTCAGCTGTTTAAGATCGGAAACGCTTTTACCATTAATTTCATCCTCTTCAACCCCGTATTTGTTCTTTAACTCATCCACCAGATTCTGTCTCTCACCTTCAATAATATCGCTGATAGCTTGGTCGATATCCTCTTCGTTATTGTCTGTCTGGTCTTTCTGTGGTCTGGTTCCGGATGGTTTGCTGTTCTGAGATTCTGTTCCCGGCCTCTGGGTTATTCCGGAGTTAGGGCTACTGGAGCTGTTTGATCCGGTTGGTGGGGAGGCTGTCTGCTGGACTGGTTCGCTCTGAACCGGTGCTCTCTGGTTACTTGTTTGTGAAGCTCCTGCCCTTCTGCTCTGCTGGACTGCTGAACCTCTCACAGCACCGGAAAAGTTCTGTGGAACCGGCGCATTCCCGACGTGGGAGACATTCTCAACGTGTTCCCCTTCATCAGGTGCGATTTCGAACCTGTGCCCGGCCAGATTAAGCATAGGCATGTTTTCAAGATCAAATTTTATTCCCTGGATATCCGCTACAAACCTGGTTTCACCGGATTCATCTTCGATAACTTTCAGTTCTCCCAGCGTTCTCTCCTCAACTATTTCGGAGTGCTGATGGCTTTCCAGCTGTCTTTTAATGTAGTTGACTGCTGTACTCCGGTTTTTCGCTGACTGCTCCGCTTTCAGAATTCTCCGCAGATCGTCGTCGCTCAGGTCGTTCTCCCTGATGAACTGCTTCAGATCGGAAACAGAGCTCTCAACTAGGGAGATTAACTCTTCAAGCTGTATTCCTTCCTCTGGTTTTTGATCGGTCATTGTATTAGCAATACGATCTGCTTAAATAAGGTTTTATGGTATGATGCTGAACCTGGTGCTTCCCAGAACCCACTCCAGGAGCATGATTCCTACGGCCAGAAATATGAAATACTGTGAGATATCCCTTCTGTTCTCTGTCTGCTCTATCTGCAGGAATGCCGACTCAAGCTGGCTCTTATCCGTTACTGTTAGGGACTGACCTTCTGTCTGATTTGAGATACTGTAGAGCTGTTCCTGATCAAGGTTAGGGAAGCTGGCTCTGGAAGCGTTTTCACCGGAGATCATACCGAAGTCTTCGGTCTCATTGGCGTTTTCCGCATTCCCGATACCGATTGTGTTCACCTCGACATCATTGTTTTTGACAAACTTAACTGATTCGTTTATAGAGGTTCCAACGTTGTTCCTGCCATCTGTTATCAGTATAATCTTTTTCGTTTGGTTCTCCTCTCCTATCAGCATCGAGGTCGATGTTATAAGAGCCTCTCCGATAGCTGTACCGGCCTGCTGACCGATGGATATGTTCTGTATAGCTCTTGAAACATTTGACGTGCTGTCCGAAAGCTCCACCTCTTTATTGACTGTTCCAGAGAAAGATACCACTCCTTTCTTGCTCTGCTCAGAAGTTCTTGAAACGAAATTAGCTGAAATCTCTTTCGCTGCCTCGAAACGCGTAGGGTCTATATCCCCGGCAAGCATTGAGGAAGATGAGTCAATCGCAACCACATAGTCGGATTCACTGGCCGGTACCTGCTCTAACAGCACGGGATTTGAAATCCCTATTATAAGCGCGGTAAGCGCTCCCAGCCGGAGAAGTACCATCAGATTACTGCTTCGTATGAACTTTCCGCCGGTAACTTTCTGCAGGGTTTCGTAGTTTCCGAACTTCATAGCTCTCTGCCTGTTCATCTTCTTCGCGGAGAGATAGAATATTACTGCCAGACCGTTTATCAGGAAAAACAGGTTTGCGTACTGATCTGTGAATATCAGCTGCATACTACCATTCCACCTCGCTCTGGTTGAAGTAAGCTGCGTACTCTGCGCCGAAAGAGTCTCTTGTATCGATTTTCAGGAAATTGGATCCGGTTCCTGTGACTTTATCCCTTATTCTCTGCTCCTGTTTCTCAACTTCCTCCTCGTACTGATCCTTGATTCTGGAGGTGTTGAACACCTGTTTCCCCCCTCCGCCCGGCGCCTGAAACCTGACGTTTCCGGATTCAGGGAGTTTGTAGTCTCTTAGATCTCTGACCATTGTTGTCATCATGTGGCGGAACTTCGAGTTCGCCAGCTTCATATTGGCTTTCCACTCTCCCTCAATGTTCAGAAAATCGGAGAGCAGAAAAATAGTTGTGTTCGGCTTCAATCTTCCGATAACATCTTTTAGAGCTTCTTCTAGGTTGAGCTGTCCGCCGTAGTTATCCTGGTTTACAAGCTCTCTCAAAATTAGGTGGTACTGTGTCTGCCCTCTTTCGGGAGTGATTAAAGTTCCGTCACCGCCGTACATACCCAGCCCTACTTTCTGGCCTATATCAACGCTGGCATATGCAAGGGTCGCTGCCATCAGTGCTGCGTACTCGCTTTTCAGTTTTTCTGCGGTTCCGAAAGTCATTGTCTCTGAGGTGTCAACTAGAATGAAAGTATCTGTGTCTGTCTCTACATCGTATTCTTTTACGTAAAGATCATTGGATCTGGCTGAGGCCTTCCAGTCAATTCTGGAAGCGTCGTCGCTGGGCATGTACTGTCTTAGGTTTGAGAACTCGACTCCGGATGGCTGGAACTGCTCCTTGTAGTGCAGTATAAACCTGAATAAGTCGGCAACACGTTTGACCTCGCTGTCTATCTCATTGATTAGCTGTTCTCTGTCCTGTATCTGCATGCTTTCGGAGGAGTCTTCCATCTATCTCACTGGTACCCTGTCCACCACGTTTTGGATAATCTCCGTTTTCTCGATGTTCTCAGCCTCTCCCTCATAGTTCAGAATAATTCTGTGCTGGAAAACCTCTTGGATAACACTTCTGACATCTTCAGGGGTCACGTAATGTCTTTTATGGGTTAAAGCATTGGCTCTTGCAGCTAAAGCAAGGTTAATCGATGCTCTAGGCGTACAACCGTACGAAATGTATTTACCGTACTCCATACCGTACTTTTCCGGCTCTCTTGTAGCTGTAACCAGGTCTACAATGTACTCCTTGATCTCCTGGCTGACAACGACATAGTTAGCGAACTCCTGTATCTCCAGCAGTTCTTCTTTCGTCAAGGCTTTTTCAACTCCGAAGTCTGCTACGTCCATAATGTTGGCGTTCAGGTCGATAATCTTCTCCTCGTTCTTCTTTTTCGGGTAATCGATGTAGATCTTGAACAGAAATCTATCAACCTGTGCCTCCGGAAGCGGATATGTACCTCCCTGCTCGACCGGGTTCTGTGTAGCAATAACGAAGAAAGGCTCAGGAAGATGGAAGTCGTCATCTCCAATAGATACTTTGTGCTCCTGCATAGCCTCAAGCATAGCACTCTGAACCTTCGGTGGAGCTCTGTTGATTTCGTCTGCAAGAATGAAGTTAGCGAAGATTGGACCTTTCTCTGTGTAGAAACCTTTTTCCTCGTTGTAAGCCTCAATACCTACAATGTCTGAAGGCAGAAGGTCAGGTGTGAACTGTATACGGTGGAATTTGGCTTCCTCAACCGTTCTTCCAAGAACCTCTACAAGTAAAGATTTACCTAGTCCCGGAACTCCTTCAAGCAGGACGTTACCTCCTGAAATCACACACAGGAGAACCTGGTGGATGACGTCTTCCTGTCCAATTATACCTTTCTGAACCTCGTTTTCAAGCTTATTAATTTTCTCGCCGAACTCTTCTGCGTACTCCTTTAGCTCTTCATCTGAGAGATCTTTGAATTTACTGTCGGACATAGGATATCTTTGTCTTAGTTTGAATAAAAGAGTTCAAGTCGAAGAGAAAGAGGAAAAGAAAAAGGAAATGAATAGAGTTTCTAGTTTCCAACTGTGTTAACTAGAACTCTGAGCTGTCCTGTAATTCCTGCGTTGGATGGTACTCCCTGTGGCACTCTGATTGATGTGTTGATGCCGAAGTACTCTCCAGGCTGAAGCTCTTGACTAGCGTCTGTTGCTTCAGTTGCGTTCAGGATGTGGCTAACTGCTGATCCATCGTTGACCAGGTCTGGCGCTCCAAGTGCGTTGACGTTGTAGCTTGATCTAACCGTGTAGGTTGGATCGCCACATTCAACAAGCACATCGTAGTTTCTGTCTCCAACTGTTACTCCTGTTGCAAGCGCTTCAGCGTCTCCTGATCCTGCGTTTGTCAGACCATACTCGGAAATATCTGCTAGGTCTGTGAAGTCTGTGCTTCCTGTGTTGGTCTTGTTGTGTGCGTTCTGTCCAACTAGGAAGTCATCAGAACCATCTGTCTGACAGGTTCCTGGCGTTCCAGTCGTGTTGACTGCCCAGAAGTACTCTTGTGATCCAACTCTGAATCTTCCGTACTTCCATTCACCACCGTCTTCTGGTGTGAAGACGTATGAAAGGTCTCCTGTCTCATTGAATTCTTTCCTGTTAATGTACTTGAACTTAGAAACTCCACTAACTGTGTTTGCTTCTCCTGTAGGTTTCACTTCAATGAAGTTTCCTGCATCGTATTCCTGTGCGAGACCTGTTCCGAATGGATTGTCATTAGGAACGGAAGTGTTGAGCCAGACCTGAGTGATGTTCTCTGATCCAATATTCTCTATCTCTACTGCTCCAACAGGTCCTCCAACTGAACTGGAGTTAGATTCCAGAACTGCTGATCCTGGGTCGATTGCACCGTAGCTGATGTCGCTTGGAGATATATCGACTGCTACTTTTGATGCTACATCTACAGTTACTGTTGAGTTGTCACTGTCTTCTGATGTTACCTGTGCTGAAGCTGTTCCCATCATTCCAACGGCTAAAGCCGTGATGATCAGGACGCTCGAAATTTTTGATCGTTTGATTGTTTGTTCACCTCTGTTTTTTGTGTGATTTTTCCTTAGGTTTTGTTATTGACTATTGGCTAATACGTAAAGACTGCCAGTCGGCAATTCCGCCGAAACAACACCATATGGTACTCTTGCCCGAATGTTCTGTGTGATCCACTGACCGGGGGTCAATGACTCAAACTCTCCATCACTTCCAATTGTGTAATTGGTTGCGTATCCGCAATCCCCCTGGTCTGCTGAAGGGAATCCTTTGTTCCATTTCAGGAAGTAGACTGCAGGTCTATCTGATTCGTCTGCCCCGTTCTTGGTTACTTGGGTGCTGTTCATAACGGCGCAGTAATATTTCCCGTCTCCATCAATTGCTAAATTAGTTGAATCTAATGCTCCGACCTCTACAGCTGTGTAGGCCCAGGTTGTGCCTTCGGCAGAAGTTGTACTTAGGGTGTAACCGTTACAGTCTGTATTTGAGCCTGCTGTAGGTCCACCTTGACAATCCTCGTCAAGGTTTGTGGAACCTGTCTGCGACTCATTGTGGTGATCTACTCCTATCCTGAAAGTTGCTCCGCCGAGATCGCCACCTCCGGTATCATCTACTGTCCAGAAATATTCACTGCTTGAATCTCTGAATCTTCCGTAATCCCAGTTTGAAGGTGTATCAAGGTAAATAATGTCCTGTGTGTCTGCTCCAGCTGACTGATCCAGTCCGTATTCCTTTCTGTTGACGAACTGGTTGTGGTCATTGACTCCTGTTGTATTACTATCTAGCGCGATGAAGTTCGCTGAATCGTATAGATCTGAGTTACCTTTACCGAAAGGTCTCTGGGTTGGGAAAGTCGTGTTGAACCAGAGCTGTGTAATATTAACAGAACCAAGGTTTTCTATCTGAATCCTACCGTATCCATTTGCTTCTTTATTTGGCCCAGCAATGTCCCCAGGCTGTACCTGTGTGGTTCCAGCACCCCATGAGAAAGTTTTAGGCTGGATATCAACAATAGTTTTCTCAGAAATATTGATGTTTACGTCTAAGTTGTTCTCTGTTGATTCTTGAGCTGTAGCTGAGAAAGAAAGCATAACTGTTAGGAACAGAAGAAGGGTTAGAGCAGTAAAACTAGAAGCTGTTTTCTTATTTTGAAATCTTTGTCCCATTAAATATCACGTTTTTTCTTCCCTCCCTATCCCCTAGCGTGGAATTCCGCCAGCTTGTTTATAAAGTATGGTGTTTCCTTTTTATCGGCTTTATCGGTATCGCTGAGCCATCTACTGGTTTTTTAATTACCTGAACTGAATTATACATTAGTGATAGATGAAATGAAGTTGCGTCGTACTTTGGTTCTTCTGTCTTTTGTTATCCTTGGAACAGGGGTTGTATCTGGTGAGTATGTCGGTGTTGCTCCGGGCGTGAAGGATGTGGGAACGGTTGAACCAGGAAATACTTATGAGGTCAAGTTTTACCTTGTAACTAATATTGAGGATAACTTCCAGGTAACTCCGAGCTATACGCGTCCGACTCCTTCAATTTATCAAAGCGAAGATAATAGAAGATATGATTTCAAACCTCAGAACGCTTCTCAGGAAAGGATACAGGACTGGGTGCGTTTCCCGCGTGATACTTTCAATGTCGATCCTTCGGAGTCAAAGGCTGTATCGTTGACAGGTGGAGGAACCGCCAATGCGAAGGGAACTATTACTATGTATCTTGAGGTTCCGGAGGAGGCTGAGCCGGGCTACCATGCTGGAGCGGTGAACATTAATCCGAGCCTGAGCACAAGTGCAGATGGCGGAGCTGCGGTTAGCACGATGGGTCTTTCCCAGTTTGTATTTGTTTTCCGCGTGCCCGGCGTTGCGAAGAGATCGATCGAGATAAGAGAAGTCAACGCGCTGAGAAACTCGGAGGGAGGAGCCAGGATCGATTACCTTGTGAAAAACACCGGTACAACTACTGTAAGGCTAAACAGAGGTAATACTTATCTGTACAATCAGTTCGGCAATCAGACCGGGACTTTGACCTACGGTGGTCAGTACGTCGCTCCTGGAGAGACAAAGATAATCAAGAACTACTGGAAGGACAATAATCTAGAAGCAGGAGAGTACAGGATTCGAGGAGAGATGAATTATCTGACCGGGAAAAGCTTCATAGATGACACTGTGGATATCTCCGAATACGTCCAGGTAGAGTCGACAGGATCGGAAGGTCAGGGAGACCAGACAATCCCGTGGTGGTTGGTCGTTATGGTGCTGGTTCTGGTCGGTGTTCTGATGTACTTTATGGAGATCGATCCGCTCTGGATACTGCTGGTTATGGGTATTCTAGGGCTTTCACTATTCATAGTGATGTCAAGTCTGCCGATCTACCTCATACCAATTCTTATAATAGTGGCAGTAGCTGTACTGTATGTGGTATGATGAATAAGCTAGCCGTAGGAGTAATTGTCTTGAGTCTAGCGGTAGGAGCTTCGCCTTTCATAGCCGACCATTTTCTGGTGAAAAATCAGGGTTTCAGTTTTGAGGCCAACGCTACAGCTGTCAATAATACTGCGAATCAGACCAAGAGGATAGGGATTGTCACTAACTCCAACATGAGGTTTGGTGAAGTCCCGGTAGGCATGAGCGTTGTGAAATTCATGAATGTGTCAATGCCGAAAAAAGGTATCTTTGAGGTTAACTCTGTCGGCAATATATCAGAGATGCTTGACTACCAGGAAAGCCAGTATTTTGAAGGAAACAGGGAGATAAGAATAGAGTTTAACGGGACAAGACCCGGCTACTACAACGGTAGTGTGGATATAAAAACTCAGGTACCGCTGAATGATATAGGTCAAAGATGGCTGGATACAAAGTACTCACTGCTTCATTAACAGTTCTATTCGCGGTTTCCGGAGCGTCAGCCCTGCAGGTAGATATCAATATCCAGGAAATAACTGATCACGGAGCATACGAGTTCGATTACAGAGATAATGTGACTAGTTTCCAGGAAATGAATGTTACAGTCGAGAACCTGGGCTCCATTGGATGTACCTACAGAATGAGAGCGGTTCTGGAAGGAGAGAACTTTTCTGAAATCGCACATTCGGAAGGATACGAGCTCTGGCCCGGAGATACTGCGCTAATGACAGTCAGACATCTCCCTTTAAACTACACAGGAAAGGTTCAGTCGGATGTTTACCTGAATTACTGCGGTCAGGAGAAACTGATCGAACAGGTAAATTACAGTATAGAGAACAGACAATCTACAAATAATACTTTGGAGTCCGAAACTCTGGAGGCTAACGCTTCTGGAGCACGGATCCGGACTGAGGAAGTTCAGGAAGGAGTCATGATACCGGAGGAAACCCCTGCAGGATGGGAGGTTTCCAGCTCAATGGTTGAAGAAGGAGTTGCCAGCGCCAGCTACAGCGCACCGATTTTCGATAAACGCAGAAACATTACCTACAGTGTAGTTAGACCGGATGGAGAACTTGTTGGAACTACAGATGTTAACCTGAATCCGGAGATAACAGTTACTGAAATGCTGAAGGATAATGTCTGGAAGATTCTTTTACTTATATCGCTGATGTTTAATCTAGGGCTTTTGTACACACATAAAGTTAAACCTTTAAGTGAGAAATAGCCAATTACTTACAATGATCAAGGATTCAGGCCTTAAAGCGAGAGCGATTTTTCTTGGAGCGCTCGTTCTACTTGCTTCCGGACAGGCAGTCGCCGCAAGCATAACTCTTCAGGATGACACTGTTTGGCTGCACGACAATCAGGAAAAAACGGTGAACGGAGAGGTTCAGTGCCAGAACGGCAACAGTGTTTCATCACTTCAAATTGTCTTCCCTGATGAGAGTTCAACAACTGTAAATCAGGATCTGGAAAGTGGTGACAGCTTTACATACAATCTAGAAAACGGTAATCCGGAAGGCGTATACGAAACAGTACTTGAATGCAGTGGAGGCAATTCAGACAGCAAAGAATTTACAGCCCTACAGTTACATGTTGCAAAGATTTCACCAAGCGAAGAGCTAGAGCGGTTTAGAGGAGATCAAATCACTGCCGATATCCGAGCCAGAGTAAACGGTTCTTCAGGCAATAAGTTCTCGCTTAATAACGCTGATTTCATGATGACTCTTTACGATACCGAACCGGTACCTCTAGAGAGTATAAGAGAGGTCAAGTCTTCTTCCGCGGAGAATGTTTACAGTATTGAAGGAGATATACCTCAGGATATCGAACCTGGTTCGAAGTTCCTCGAGTCGTCAGTCACCTACACTCCTGAAAGCGCTGAAGAGCCCATAAACGTAAACATAGAAGGTTTCTCAGTTGTAGTTGAAAAATCATGGAATTTTGATATAACAAACAGGACGCCGGACAGATCGATAATAAACTACCAGAATGTAAATGATCTCACCCTGGAGACAGATATAACCTACAAAGGAGAGCCGGAAAATACTCTCAGCTCCAGTGATTTCTACCTTACAGTAAAGGACAGCAACGGAACTGTGTTTAATGATTTCGAGAGGAAGAAATGGATTTCTTCAAGCCTCCAGGGATCAAACGGAGAGTACGAGCTAAAGCTCTCAAATATTCCTTCACTGCCGAAAGGCGAGTACAACTGGGTTGTAGGACTTGACAAGGATGAAGGACAGAAGATAGTAGAACTACCGGTATACAACTACTTGTTTTTGAGCGGAACTATTCACGATGCTCAGGGGAAAGGTGTCGACTCTGAAATTTTAATTGGAAGTGATTCTGCGGTAGCAAAGCAGTTCAATGCAGATGATGGGGAGTACCGTGGGAGAGTGCTTCCTGGACGCTACAACTTCACAGTTAACTTCCCAGAGCTTTCCGCCACTTTCAACGATGTAGAGCTGGAAGAAGGCGTTCGTGGAAGTATAAGATACGATGAAATCCCTCAGGGAGATGTTGAGGGTGTTCTGGAAGGTATATCTGTAGTAAACGCAGTAGGTGTGGTTTTCGGTTACCCGGTAAGCGGTGAAGTAACAATGGACATGTCCTACGATCCTTCAGGTGTCAGTTTTGATAATGC
The DNA here is from genome assembly GCA_047617985.1 of Candidatus Nanohaloarchaea archaeon. GTDB lineage: Archaea > Nanohalarchaeota > Nanosalinia > Nanosalinales > Nanosalinaceae > SW-4-43-9. Next base: position 45,495 of record JBLGBS010000002.1, read on the forward strand.
CCGGGTTGTGGAGTGCAAGAGATGGCTTCTCAACAGAGAGTGCTGGGGAGAGTGGAATACGCTCAATCGATCTGAGGTAACGCTTTATCCTACTGTTGGAAGAGCAGAGTTTGAAGGAGAGGCAGTAAATATATCTGGTGGAAGAAAAAAAGTTATGAGCGCGTATATGATTGTACGAAACACAGAGTTAACGCTTGAGAATATGAACATGGAGATGGGCCGGCAGGAATTAGGTTCTACGCAGAGCGTTGACGGTAAGATTGCCACTCCAAGCGGAGAGAGTGTCGGAGGTGTGGATGTGGAGATATCTATAGTACAGGAGGATGAGGTAATTGAAACCAGTACCACTCAAACAAACACCAATGGCAACTTTGGGACACGGATCAACTTACCGGAGGAGGAAGGTATCTACAGCGTCGAAGTTGAGGCTCAGAGAGATCCTTACCAGGGATTCGAAACCACACTTTCAGGTAATATTGAGACATTCATCAGGAAATCGGTATCTGTGAATGTGCCGGAGGATGTAGAGTTTTACCCCGGTGAAAGCTCCCAGACCACCTTCACAGTGGTTAACGATGGTCAGGCAGATGCAACAAATGTCAAACTTAGGATTAACGGCCTGAAAAATACATGGTACGAATTCGATCAGGCGTCCTGGAGTTCAATTGAACCTGGTGGTTCACGGGAAGCCACTATGACAGTTGAATTACCTGCGGATTACTGCGGAGACCAGTGTACAGAGTACCCAACATTCAATGCTGAAGTTGTGGCAACATCGGATGAGGAATCCGTAAATGATATAGAATCAGTTCAATCAGTTGTTACAAAGGAGAGAAGTGTGAACTCATCACAGCCCTCTGAGTCAGAAGATCAGGAGTCGAGCTTCTCAATGCCTGATGTTGAAGGAGCAACCGGAAAGTTCCTACAGCAGAGAAGCAGTCTGAATATAGCTCTCGGTCTTGCAACAGTGTTTATTCTAGCTCTGGCGGTTTCAGTCAAGAAAAAGAAGGAATCGGATTCAGGTAGAAACAGGTTGAACAACGGCGGAGGATCCAGACCGGTTCAGAACTCATCTTCAAGGTCTGTCTCGAAACCGGATGTAGGTTCTAAGGATGATGAAGCAGTAGAGCAGGAGGAACCAGGTGAGCGTCAGGCTGAGGAAGAATCAGGTGATGATGAGGCGACTAAGCACCAGGAAAGTTCAGAGGAAGAAAATGAAGAATCGGAAAGCTCCCATAAATGCAGTGTATGTGGAGAACAGTTTGATACCGACTCAGCTCTGGAGCTTCACGAGCAGGCGATGCATTAACTCTGGAAAGCTCTTTTGACCTGTTTTACCTTTCTCTTTAGCTTCGGAAAGCTTGGTCTTTCGAACTCTTTGCCCTCCAGCGATGCAGCTAATTCATTTATTTCAAGAGATGCTTCAGCAAGAGGTTCGTACAGAACCAGTGGCTGGTTCTCGAACAGGCTTCTCTTCATCTCCTTGTCGTAAGGTATTTTCGACATTATGTGGGATTCGGTCATCATCTCCACTTCTCTCTCGACAAGCTCCATTTCAGGGTTGTCCTCGACCATGTTCAGGACTGTTCCGAGTACCGGTTGCCTCATGTTCTTTGCTTTTTCTATTATTTGAGCTGCGTTAATCCCTGCTGTCTGAGTTGGGGTTGTAACTATCATTATTTCGTCGCACGCCCCGATTATTGATTCGACAGTATTGTTTAGACCTGGAGGGCAGTCGACGAGAACATAGTCTGATTCTGAAGCTGCTTCCTCTAGGATATGTCTTAGATGGGTTGTGTCAGGTTCCACATCGGTTATGCTGTTTGATGCGGATATTACTTTGATCCCTGTTGGGTGTCTGAAGATTGCTGAGGACGGTTCTGCATCTCCTTCAAGTACTTCCTGTATCTTGACGGGATGGTCGTATCTTCCAAGGTAGACTCCCAGGTTGGAGGCCGAGAAATCAGTATCTACAACTGTAACTTCGGCGCCCTGCTGTTTGAGAGCTATTCCGAGGTTTACGCACATGCTTGTTTTCCCTACTCCGCCTTTTCCGGATATCATCCCGATAATCCTGCCGTCACTCATTACAGTCAAAACTTGGTTCTGACGGTTAATAAATTAAATTGACTTCGGTTTCGAAACTACTACTTCAAACAGGTATTTAATATTAATTACCTACAAGAAGTAATTATGACTAAGTTTTGGGCCGTAGTAACAGTACTAATCGCAGTCGGACTTGGGCTTCTACTAGCCCAGGAAGCAAACCCGGTGAACTTCACAGATCTTGAGACCGAATGCAGGTACGACAGAGGTACAGTGTCCCAGATGGACGTTCGCCACGATAGACTTTACTTTTCCGGACATTTCCCTGTTCAGAACCCTGAAGCAGATCTAAGCTACGCATTTAGCCAGAGCAACGATCATGTTACACTGAATATTCAGAAGACAGGGGATACACAGTTGACATCCTTTGTTGATGACTGCAAAGCAGTGGCAGTCTACGAAGGTTCAATGAGAGATCAGCTTGAGCCAGGCAGATACACTGTAACTGTGAAGCATGCTGGGGAAGAAGTAGATAAGAGAATAATAAGAATAGGTTAAGAGGAAGTCATTTACTTTTTCAACCGGTAGACAACCTCTCCATCTTTATTTTCTACTTCTATCTTATCCTCCTTCGCAAGCCATCCAAGGGCTTGATGAAGAGAGCTGTCATCTATTTTCGAGGAAGTGTAGCTCAGAAGTTTTGAAGCCGTTGCCTTTCCGTGAGACTCCAGAGTATCGTACACCCTCCCGGCTGGGGTTCCAACCATTCCGTCGATACTGAACTTGTAGGTATCAGGACTTTCATCAACTCCTTCCTCTGCCTCAGCTACCTTCATAATTGTCTCAAGTGCTACATCGGGCGAGACTGAGATCGCATCAATGTTGTTTTTCACTAGGAACTCGGCATATCCTTCATGGGTTGACGGTGCGTCCCCGCATATTCCTACATGCCGATTTTTTGCATGAGCTCCCTGGATAAGCTTTTGGATTGATTCTTTGACGGCAGGATCTCTCTCATCGAAAAGCTCTTTCAGCTTGTCTGAGTTCCTGTCAACTCCAAGGGTTAACTGTGTAAGGTCGTTAGTTCCAACCGAGAAACCATCAAATACTTCCGCGAACTCTTCAGCTCTTATGATGTTAGCAGGTATCTCCGCCATAACATATACTTCTACGTCTCCCTTATCCAGTCCGTACTCCTTCATCTTGGCTCTGACGTTTTTCCCTTCATCGACCGTTCTGCAGAACGGAACCATTATAGTGAGGTTATCAAGTCCCAGGTCGTCTATCGCCTTTCTAAGTGCCTTGCATTCAAGCTCGAAGGCTTTTGAGAAGACTTCGTCGTAGTACCTTGATGCACCTCTAAAACCCAGCATCGGGTTGGCTTCATCCGGTTCGAATTTTTCACCGCCTTCCAGCTGTGCATACTCATCGGATTTGAAATCAGATAACCTGACTACTACCTGATCCGGATAGAATGCAGCTCCAATCTTTCCAAGTCCGGATCTCAGAGCTCTGACGTATTCGTCCTCCCGCTCTTCCTCTATCAATTTCAGTGGGTGTTCGCCGACGTGTGAGGAGATTATGAACTCCTCTCTCGCCAGTCCGACACCGTTGACCGGGAGCTGAGCTACATGGAAGACCTCGCTTGGCTCTCCAATGTTTACCTGGACGTCTGTCTCGGTATCTGGTATGCTGTCAAGGTGATGTTCATCAATATCAAACTCAAGCTCTCCTTCCCAGATCTTTCCTGTCGAGCTACTGCAGTCAACAGTTACTTCTTGGCCGTCACTGAGCTTGGAAGTTGCGTTTTCTGTTCCAATTACCGCCGGCACACCAATTTCTCTAGAAACAATCGCTGCGTGACTGGTTCGGCCTCCTTTGTTCGTGATGATCGCACCAGCCTTCTTCATGATCGGTTCCCAGTCTGGGTCGGTCATATCTGTTACCAGAACTTCTCCTTCCTCGAACTGGTCGATCTCCTTTGGGGAGCTCAGCACATGCGCCTTTCCTTTCCCAATCTTCGAACCTATTGATTCCCCCTCCAGGATTACTTCTGATTCCTCCTGGAGTTTGTACTCTTCAATTACATTTTCGTCTTTCTCTGCCTGGACTGTTTCGGGTCGGGCCTGGACAATGTACATTTCCTTGGTTTGGCCATCGTAAACCCACTCAATATCCATAGGTTTGTCGTAGTGTTCTTCGATTCTGACTGCGTAGCGAGCCAGCTCTTTCACCTGGTTGTCGGTTATGCAGAATTTTTCTCTATCATTTTTCGGTACTTTTTTCTCAACGTTTTCTTCTCCATCTCCTTCCTCGTGTTCATCGTTTCTAACGAGCTTGACTTCTTTGTCACCAAGTTTTCTCTCGATAATTCCGAAGTTCTCTTTGAACACAGTGAACTCATCGGGATTGACCTCTCCCAGAACTACATACTCTCCCAGGCCGTAGCTCCCGTTTATAGTTACAACGTTGTCGAATCCTGAGTCCGGGTCTAATGTGAACATTACACCCGCAGCTCCGATATCGGAGCGACCCATTTTCTGGACAACCGCACTTAACTTCACATCGAAATGTGAGAATCCTTTATCTTCTCTGTAGGAGATAGCTCTATTTGTGAATAGAGAGGCGTAGCAGTCTTTGATCCTCTTGACCAGATCTTTCTTCCCGGAAACGTTCAGGTAGGTCTCCTGCTGTCCCGCGAAAGATGCTCCCGGTAGATCCTCTGCGGTAGCTGATGACCTCACAGCTACTTCCGGGTTGTCGACTCCCAGCTTTTCCTCAAGTTCTTCGTATGATTTTACGAAGTCTTTCCGCAAGTCCTCCGGCATATCCGCTTCTTTGATGTGAGCTCTGATCTTCTCTCCACGTCTCTGGAGATCGGTCACATCGTCTGTGTCTAAACCGTCCAGAAGATTCTCAATTTTGTCTCTTAAATCTGTATCATGGATGAAGCGATCGTATGCATCGCTTGTAGTTGCAAACCCAGGAAGAACCGGTACTTCAACCTCATTTCTGAGCTCTCCTAGGTTTGCGCTTTTTCCTCCTACGCGGGAGGTATCGTCTGCGTTAATATTCTCGAACCAGAGGACATTTGTCATGGCTAAAAATTCGGCTAGCCCGCATATAAAAAACGCGTTGTGATCCTCTAGTGGAAATTTGCAGGAAGGAAGCTGATTTTAACGGTCTTGAGAAATGTCTAGGTGTGAAAGGACAGGCAGCGATCGAGTACATGACAGTATTTGGGATAGCACTGCTCCTGGCAGCGCCTTTTGTGATGAAAGCGCAGTCCTCTATAATGGAGATTCAGTCCAAGTCGAGCTTTGTATCTATGCAGGATTCTCTAAACGATATTGATGTAGCTGTCAGAACTGTAAGTGCTTCCGGTGAACCGGCTGCCAGAACTTTTGAGGTTAGAATCCCGGAAAGTGTCAATGAGACAGATATCCGGGAACAAAACATAGTGGTTCGCCTGAACACTCCTACGGGTACTGAAAGGCTTTCCCGAAATTTTGAGACCAATCTGACCGGGAACCTGCCTTCTGAACCAGGTCTGTACCTTTTGAGGGTTAGAGCAGAAGCCGGCGAAGTAGATCTGGAGGTGGTTTCATGAGGAAAGGACAGAGCTCTCTGGAGTTTCTGGCAATGGTTTCCCTCTCAATGCTGATTCTTGCTTCCCTGTACTCTCTTATGGCTGAAAAACAGCAGGACACTGTGAAATTCCAGCAGGACAAGAATGCAGAGTACGTTTCCGAGAAAGTAGCTTTCGAGGTTGAGATGGCTCTTGTTCAGGGAGAAGGATACTCCCGTGTTTTCAGCCTCCCTGCCAGGATCGGAGGATCCAATTATTCGATCAGCGTCGGCAGTGGCGAGGTTTTCACTCAGTGGGGAGACAGCTCTCTCTACCGGTTAAGCCGTTATCAGGGAGAGGAAATGGTTCTAAATGTTGATCATGAATCTCAGGTTTTCAGAGTTAAACACAACTCTTCGGGGGTGTCGATAGTTGAACAGTAGATCTGGTCAGTCATTTATGCCGGATTTTCTGGCCAGCCTGGCGCTTTTCGGGGTTGTTGTTTCAATCTTTCTTTTCTCCTGGAACTCTGTTATCTCCAATCAGGGTGATTTCTCAGAGTCAGATCAGATGAGGTCAGAGGCGTACTACACGGCTACGTTCCTGGTTTCCACTCCTGGTTATCCCGAGAACTGGAACAGCTCCACAGTGGAGGTGCCGGGGTTCGCCTCATCGGATAATATACTCAAGCCGGATAAGCTGTCAGAGTTCAGAAATCTTTCCTACAGTCAGCAGAAACTGCTCCTTCAGGCTCAGGACTACAGAATGGTTTTCCGGAACTCCTCTGGGGTTATCGAACTGGAAGGAGAACCGCTCGAGTACGGAAAGGAGCCTGAAAACGCTTCAAACGCTGTTGTTATAAACCGCAACGTGCTTATCGACTTTCCGGTCGAGAGACAGGAGGCGGAGATGAGGTATGTGGTATGGAACTGAATAATCTGCGTAAGGGGTTTTACTTCTCTTTCGATGCTTTTCTGGCGTTCACAGTGATGGCGGCGTCACTTGCGGTTGTTTCCCAGTCGTCTTTTATCTCCTCCAGCAGTTTTGATGCTGCTACAGTTGATTACAGAGAAGCAAATGTGGCCGGCAAAGACGCTATGAAACTGGCTTCAAGTCAGAGGTTCAGCTCATTCAATCAGTCTTTCCAGCAGGAGCTTGTGTCGCAGACGGTTATGACCGAGCAGGATATGAACAGATCGCTGGTTGATGGTATAACACTTCTCTGGGCTGCCAGAAACTTCAGTTATGCAGAGGAAGTGTCAGGGAGGTACTTTGACAGAAAGGTTCCGGAGGACTACGGTTACCGTTTGCAGGTGGATTCAAGTCAGGATACCAGCGTTATACACAGCACTTCGTCGATCCCACAGGATTCAAGCTCGGTTACAAGTATTTCCAGACTGGTTTCCGGGCATGCAATAGACAGGCCCAGCGAAGGTTTTCAGTCCCGTGCAACTCTTGACTCCTTCTCTAAGAACGAGACGCAGTCCTACACATTTGCCTCGCAGGGAGGTACGATGGACGGCGGTCTATTGACAGTGGATAAACATTTTGAGCTTGATGCGGACAGTATCAACTCTGCCAGGCTTTATCTGGCGCTCGACTTTGGATGTGAGGACGATGACCTGGCAGAGGTCAGGGTCAACGGCGACCCATACTACTACAGTGATGTCGACTGGGAACGGTTTGACGATGGCTGTAATTTCCGGAGAGGAGGTTTCGGATCTCTGAACGTAACAGAATCTGTTGAATCAGGAACCAACAATGTTACCATAGAGTTCAGAGCTTCGGACTATCACGCACATATACAGCCGGGAACCCGTCTCACGGTCAATTACACAGATTCAGGTCTGGACTACAGATCGGAGCCGGTTCACCGGAGAATATATTTTGAGAACAGTTCATCAGAACTCGGAAGTGGAGGTGAGACCGGTCTGTTCAGCATGAAGTCGTATGAGATACCTCAGGGCGCTGAAATCATCAATGCCTCGTTCAAGCTTAACGCTTCAGGCGTTGAGAGGGAAAACTACGGACAGTGCTACTACAGCGGTTTCTACTGTATAGATGAGTACGATGTAAGGGTTTATCATGATGGGGATGAACTTCTTGAGAAAGGTGCTCCGGAGGACGGCGATGTAAATCAGTACTTTGATCTAACCGGTGAGACACATCAGGGAACAAATCTTGTTTCAGTGTATCTTGACTTCCAGAACGATGGAGGCTGGAGCAACACACCGATTAATCTTCACTCTGATTACCAGACGAATAAATCCACTCATATAGATGTGTGGTACAGACCGCCGGAAGACCAGATAAGATTTGGAACTATCAAAGTCAGGAGGGAGAAGTTTTTCGACCAGACGGCAAATAGGATAACTACTTCTCCTGATTTCAAGTACAGCGATATTACACAGGTTCATGCTTACCCTGTCCAGCTCAGCGGATCAAGGATAGATGTTAGAGCTTGGCCTGAAGGAAGCGCATCTCAGAATGTTTTCTCATCGGAAAGATCCAGGGAAATCCCTTCATCGGTTTTCATTGATCCGGCAAGGTTTGATACCGACAGAGAAAATTATGTGGAGATGGAAGACGAGAACTCGGGTAACGTTTTCTACAGAAAATCCAGCCTTTCATACACAGGTAGAGTGCCGAACCAGGTGGGCTACGGCCAGTTATTTGATTCGAGAGAAAAAGCTGTTGAAGATGCAAGAGAGAGGCTTGAGGATACTATAGGCCCTCACGTCCAGCAGAAAAGTATCAGTCAGGAAACCCTTTCAACCGGCGACCAGCCTTATCTCTGGGGCCCGGCATCTGTGGAACTGGTGATATGGGATGAGTAAGGGTTTCGCATACACCTCTTTTGCACTTCTCTCAGCTACACTGCTTCTATCTCTAATCTTTTTCCAGGTCTATCAGCCTACTGACATAGGTAATGCCAATGCTGAAAGGATAGGAGAAGCATCTTTTTTTCTGGATTCTGTCTTCAAAGATACGGATAGAACATTAAGGATAGCAACCAGAAGAGCTTTCACCGGCGCGGTATCCGAGGTGGTGACTGACGGCAGTCCTCTGGAAGATCCGCAGAGAAATATAACGGAGATAATGGTCAACGGGACACTGGGCGGTCAGGAAGTGGACTCGGTAGAGAACGCATCTCTGTCGAAATGGGAGCAGAAAGTATCAGGTATAGCATCTGATTCAGGATACGCTCTAAATATAACTGTTGTAAACTCCTCTTTCAACAGCTCAGGTTTTGAAATTTATTCATCATTTAATGTGACAGCTCAGCTGAAGGATCCGGTGACGAGGGCAAGATTCAACAGAACACATTACACGGAGACAACCACCTCTATACGTGATCTCGAGGATCCGATGATAACAGTTAGATCCCGCGGAAGATACACTGAAACGGTGAGGGAATGCGGTTTCGAGCAACCTGCTGAAAGAGTGCTAACAGCCGAACAGAACACCTCTGATACAGCTTACGGTGAACTGGAAGTTCAGCCGTCCGATCTGTCTTCTGTCGATTCTGAAGGTAGTAAAATCCTGGCTGTACAGGATCCTGACAGCTACTCGAGCGATCAGTTGAATCAGTTCGAAGGGGTGATCGGTGCTGAGAGCTACTCAACTCCGTCTCAGTTAACCAATGCTTATGCGCTTGAAACAGGTTCTCTTTCAGGATTTGAGGATAGAGATAATGCGGTTATAGACTCCGGACGGATCTGGAGTACAGGTTTCTCTCAGATGTTCGAAGAAGGCTGCTACATTGAATCTCAGGAGGCGCCAAGCTTCACTGATAGGCTGGAAAACAGCGCAGATGCAGACTCGGAGGGGATCGTAACGCTGATTGATGTTCCAGAGCTTCCCCCGGAACTGCAGAAATCTGATGCGTCTGCTGTAGGTTTCATCTACTTCAGCGATTCGGCGTCGGACAATCCCCGAAGCATTAAAGGAGTATCTACCCCGGACGACTATCCCTGGTTCCGGATTGACGAAGAGCATGTTGAGGAATGGAATCTAGAAGGATTGGCTGAGTAAATAAAAATAAGAAAGGAAAATGTAGAAGGTTTTTAACTACTATCTGCCATCTGTCCCTGAAGTGAACCTGAGTCCTCAGAGTCTAGACCGCCTTCGTCGTATTCGACACTGATGTCGAACGTGTTACATCCTTCTTCGGAATGTGTGATTTCTCCGATTGTGAACTGTGCGGAATCTCCGAATCCTAATGTAACTGCTCCTGATGCGGTTTCGTCAGCTTCGTATGTTCCTACTGTTACAGAAGTGACGTTGATGTCTTCCTGCTGGTTATTTTCCAGCTGGACGTTAAGGCTTTCGTTTGTAGCTGAGAAATCAGATACTCCGAAGGCCTGCTGTGTGGACTCTATGTCGTTGATCTGCTGTTCACACGACTGCTGAGAGTCCTGTACGGTGGCGAAAATTGCTCCTCCTACAATTGCTACTACGAGAAGCATCCATCCGTAGGTCATCAGGTATTCGATGGCAGACTGTCCCTTGCTCGTTGAAAGTCTGAATTTCTGTGTCATGAAAGGTTTTGCACCTGAACTCTAGTGTCTAATTATCTAACTCTTTATAAAAAGGTTTTCTGGAGCCTGAATTATCATTTTTCTATACCATCCCGCCCATTACGGAGGATATACCGTTCTTTACGATGAAGAACAGCACTACGGATATGGTTATCATTACTGGTATGTACTTGGCGCCTTCCTTGATGTTGGCGTTTTTGATCTCCGATATTATTATCGCTGCGAAAAAGTTGATTGCGATTATCGCCATAACTGAGAACTGCTCGAAGAATGCGGTGTTGACCTCTGGAGCCTGGAAGCTGAGACCCAGCTCTCCGCCTGTCTGCATCTCTCCCACGTTGGTTCCGCTCCACATATCGGCGGTGGTCTGCGACATGTAAACTGAAATTGAGAAGAGTAGAGGTGCGCCTACTACAGCAGCCATCAGAATGAAGATGACGTACATCCTGATGTTGGAGTTAATCTCCTGCTGGAGCTCCAGAGAGTTTCTAATATCTTCAGCGCTTGACTCGAGGAGCTGTGCTGTATTTCCACCGGACTGTATTCCATCGACCAGAAGCTTCAGAGTTTCCTTAAATAGCTCGGATTTAACCCTGTCCTCCATCTCCATCAGTGATTCCTCTACGGGTTCGCCTGAAAACATTTCCATAGCTGTCAGCCTTAATTCTTCCGCGAGCGGCCCGAATTCGTCTCTGGCGCTCATAAGGAATGCTTTGTCAATGCTCACCCCTGATTTCAGGTTTGCGCTGATCAGGAGAAGGGCGTCAGGCAGAACGTTCTCTATCTCGTTTTTCCGTCTTTCCGCAGCTATTGAAACAATAAGATAGGGTACAAGCAGTGCTATAGCAGGTGCTGAGATTGTGAAGACGGCAGATCTCACCAGCATGCTGTAGGGGAGGAGAAGGCTTCCTATAAGTGTTATAAATATTGATATGCTTCCAAGGCTTACTGTGAGCCTTTCTAGGTTGGTTATGGAAGCGTACTTGGCCTCCAGTTCCATTGTATCTCTGTATTTCTCCGGAAGGCTCTCGTAGATTAGCTTGATTCTGTCGTTGTTCATGTTTTCACCTCAGGTCTCTTGGATTTAACGAAGTTCAGGAAGAATACCTGGAAAAGGATTAAACCTCCGAGAATCTGGTAGAATGTGAACTTATCCAGTCCTACCCCTGTAAAGGTTGACAGCACGATCAGGAATGTTACTCCGAGAGAGGGCATTATTACTGCTATCATGAGGTAGACGAGGATGTAAGGGTTCAGTTCTTTTCCGTATCGTTCAACCTTCAGCTTCTGCTGTTTGATCATTGAGTCCACGAGTGTTTCCAGTGTGTTGGACAGATCGGTTCCTGATTTCAGCGCGTTAATCATCTGCCACATTGCTCTTCTATACTGCTCGCTGGGATTTCTGACAATAGAGTCTTCCAGGGCTTCTATCTGCGGTTTACCGCCGTTTATGTCCTTTGTGATCCTCTTGAACTCGTTTGAGGCTTCTCCGTAGCCCTCGCTTACTGAGACCATGGCTTCGTACAGAGATATACCTGAGCGCACCTCTATCAGCATGTGTCTAAGTGCGTAGGGCAGGTCTTTGTCAAGTTCTCGGGAAAGCCTTTTCGTTTTGATCTTCGGGTAGTTAGCTACAGTGAAGAATCCAAATATCGATACTATAGGGAAGAGAGCTACACCTCCTATCATCACCTGGTTGTTGCCTACGATTGCGCCGGCAGATATCAGCGAAATCGAAAGTGTTATCCCTATCTGAAGACCTCTTGCGATAGCTGAGGCTAGGAAAATATCGTCATCGATCTCCATCCGAGCCCTAGTTAGATCTCTCTGAATATTGGGAACCAGTTTATTTGCTCTTCCTGCTATCGGGAGGAAGTATTTAAGATATCTCTCGGATACGGTGAGATCCATTTCTAAGTTTAGTTACTGATTTGTTGAATAAAAAGCAATCAGAGTCAGAGTAGGATTGATTTTTATACCGGTCTGAGAACATTTACTTATGACATTCTTCGAAATATTTCTGCCGGCGACCGCGGCTTTGCTCTGTCTGATTGGTTTAGTGGTTGCTTACTGGGTTATAACCCGGTGCAAGCAGAGCGAGTTCATGCCTACTTACTATTTCATAGGCTTTTCGATAATTTCGGTTCTCTTTATGTCGCTTTCAAGAATTTCAAGCGCTTTATTTGGATCCCCGCTGTTTAACTACAGCTTGATGCTTGATCTTATGATTGCCTGGTCGGCGCTGTTCCTGTTTGGAGCTCTCTGGCAGAGTTATGAGACCTCTATATGCGTGGTTCCTTCACAGCTTGACGATTAAATTTAGTTATCGGATTCGATTGATGAATCAAGTTCTTCAGGATCCATGTCGTTCTCGACAAGCTCCATCACGTTTTCTTTCTCCGAGTAGTACTCGGCGATAACCTGGCCCACACCGTCCACGGTGTTGACATCGTTCTCCTCCATCCATCTCAGAACGTCTTTCTTCTCCTCTATGTTTTCGTTCATCTCTTCACGGGTCATTCCGGCGTGAAGCTTCAAGGTCTCGTAGATTGCCTGTGATTCCTGTTTTTTCTCGATTTCGTCTTCTTTGGACTGCCATTCGTATATGACATCGGCGTCAATCTCATCTTCTCCATTCTCAGTTATTTCCGCCACCTCCATCGCTCTCCTGAAGTTTCTTCTCCTATCTCTAAACATCACCACGTTGACATCTACCGCGTCGACCATTGTCTTAGGTACATCGATCGGCGGGTTGACCAGACGCCTAACTGTCTGCTCTGCTGTATCTGCGTGGAGCGTTGAGTAGACCGAGTGGCCTGTATGCATCGCCTCAAATAAAACTTCTGCCTGCTGTTTCTTTCGGATCTCTCCGACAAGAATTCTGTCCGGACGCATACGCAGTGCGTTGACAAGAAGGTCAAGCATTGATACCCCGCCTTTTCCTTCAGGGTTCGGTTCTCTCGTGGTTAAAGGCACCCAGTGAAGGAACTCCGGGAGGGAGACTTCTCTTGTGTCCTCGATTGATAAGACTCTCTGGTTTGGAGGGATGAAAGGCATCAAAACATTCAACAGTGAGGTCTTCCCGGCTCCTGTACCTCCGGATACCAGTATGTTTAGCTCGTACTGCAGGCACAGCCATAGGAATGCGGCGACTTCTCTGTCAATGGTTCCGTTGGCGATGAAGTCTGTGATTGTCCATGGATCCCGGGCGAACTTTCTGATCGTTATAGTATTTCCCTGTGTCGAGATCGGATAAAGCGTCGCGTTGGTTCTGTCTCCTGTTGAGAGATGTGCGTCAAGTAATGGATGCAGTGATGAAATGTTTTTCCCTACCCTTCTGCCGATCTCTGAGGCGTAGTTGTAGATTTCGTCCTCTTCCTCGAACTCGATATTGGTTTTAAGCCAGCCGTCCTCTTTGTGGTACACCCATGCCGGTTCGTCACTTCCGTTAATCACGATTTCCTCAAGGTTCTCGTCATTCAAGACTATCTCTATGTCGCCGAGTCCAAGCATCTCGTGGATAAGGTTTCCTATCAGTATGTCTTTGGTCTGGTCGTTGGTTTTGGGTAGCTCTTCTTCCAGAAGCTCCATCGCTTCCTCCCGGAACTTGTCTTTTACGTTGTCCAGAGCTTTTGAATCTACGAATTCGTCGGTTGAAAGGTTTACATGTTTGACGATTTTTTCCTTTAACTCCTGTAGAACGGCTTCAGTTGCTGTATCGATCTCAGGTCTGTCGACATGGTAGTTTAAAACGTATTCATCTTCTTTTTCAAGTATTTTCACTCTGGCAGGGACTCCGTCCGCCTCCACCTGGTACTCTTCCTGTGTATCCGGCATTTAATCAGCCTCCGCTCCTGTAACTATATTTTTCATTTTCTCTCTGAACCTGGAGAATACCTTGTTCTCCTTCTTTCTTTCTTCTTCAATTTCATCCATTTTCTCCTCTATCTCCTCTGCGTTTTCGGCGTGGCTTTCCAGTTTCTTCAGGGCTTTAATCTTCTTCCTTATATCCTGCTCTTTCTCCTCAAAAGATTCGGCGGTTCCTTCAGCTTCCTCTATCCTGTTGAGAACGTTGTCTATCCGTGATACGAGCTTAACTGATTCCGATTCGAGTTCTTCGTGTTTTTCCTTCTGATTTTCGAGTGCTTCCTCTATTTCCTGCTCCATTTCGGCTAGTTCCTCCATTTTCTCGTTAATCTCTGTCTGCTTTTCACGGTTCTCCTCGAGCTCTTCCTCAAGTTTTTCCAGTCTGTCCTTACCTTTTTTGACTTCTTTTTTCCTGGTTTCGAGCTCTTTCTCGACTGTTTCCGATTCCTCCTCGATTTCCTCTCTCATCTCCTCGAGTTTTTCATTGGCTTTCTGTCTGTTCTTGTCCGTGTATTTCAGAACCATTCCTTTTCGGGCAGAGTACTTTTTCTCGACGAAACCGTTTTCCTCAAGGGCTTTAGCCCATGTCTTCACCCTGTCCTCAGATACTCCCAGCTCCTCAGAAATCTGTGAAACAGAAGCCTCTCTTTCCTCCACGAGATAGTTCAGGAGATTGTCTACCCCGGTTTCTATCACTATATCTTTCCAGTCTTCGTCAGCCATTTGAGCTCACCTGATCATTGCTACAGGGTAGAAGTACATCCGGGTTTTCGTTCATAAGAACAGTATAAATTTAACTGCGTCTGATTTTAAAGACTATCATGTTCGTAGTTTTCTCCCACATAATCGCGTTTTCCGTGCTTTTCACAGCCTCGGTTTTCGATCTGAAGACGACAGAGGTTCCGGACAGCCTGAATGTAGTAGGTGTTCTGGCGGGTATAGGGCTTCATTTCATGGCTTCGGTACGCTACATTGATTACACTGCGTTTTTCAGTTCTATGGTTGTGTCGGCGCCTGTTCAATGGTTTTTCTCACTGGGAGAGCCGTTGGCATGGAGTCTGGGAATTGGTTTAGCCTTCTCGGTTTACGGCTGGGGTCTGTACTTCCTTGGGATGTGGGGAGGAGCTGACGCATTTGCAATGAGCGTGCTCGGATTCGCGGCGCCTTACGCGGTTTCGGGCGCTAGTTTAATCTATCCGATAAGTGTGTTTGCTGCTGTGCTGGTAGCCGGATTTCTCTACACGCTCGGCTTCGGTTTCTTCAAGCTTCTACATAACCCAGGGATAGTCCAGGAGACCTGGAGTGAAATAAAACAGAATGAGAGAAGGGTTTCTCTGGAGGTTCTGGGAGCTGCAGTTATTTCCGGGGTTGCAGCTTTGACAAGCCTTGAACTTGGTTTGATCTACTTCATCTCCCTTCTGTTCATGATTTTGCTGTACCGGCTTTTCCAAAATATTCAGAACACTCTCATGGTCAGGGAGGTCGCTGTAGAAGATCTTGAGGGAGGAGAAGTTCTGGGAGAGGATGAGGCTCTTGGAGGCAAGATCGAAGGAATAGACCAGAAAGATATCGACTCTATCGAAAAAGAATCTGTCGAAGTGAGGGAAGGTATAAAGTTTGTACCCGTCTTCCCTCTAGCTCTTTTCCTAGTGGATGTAGTGGGTTTCCGGGTTTCGTGGCTCTTCCTGCTTTTCAGCTTATAATTGTGATGTCTTCGCTGTCCTTTTGAGGTGCGCTTTCCAGCTGCATTTTTAGGTTATGGATTTTCTCCTGATTGGAAGCAACGTGTTCGGCAAGATTGTCGATCTTCTCCTCGACGGATTTGATCTCGGTCTCCATTGCCACATCGCTCTCCACGGATTCTCCGTCTTTCTCTCCTTTGACCATGTTTTTAAGTTCCTGAACCTCTGATCTTAGCTTCGCTACTTCATCGCTCTCTCTTTTCTCTTCCAATTCTTCCTCGAGCCGGGCTATGTAGTCCTGGTTATCCGTTACTGCCTTCGATATGTCGTTTACCTGCTGTCGTATCTGCTGGCTCTGCTCTGTTTCGTCCAGCGCCGTTTCTTCAATTATATCTTTCAGCTCGTCGATCTTTTCTTCAGCTGCTTTTTCACCAATTTCTTTCTCCAGCTGTTTCAGTTTTGACTCTGAGACTGTCTCTCCTTCAATATCTCTTACTTTGGAGTCGAGCTCGTTTAGGTGCTCCTGGTTGTCGGTTATTAGATCCATAACCGTCTCGATTCTCTCTTCAAGTTCTTTGTGAGAGCTCTTGAACTCCTCGATCTCCTCTTTCTGAACCAGTTCTTCCACTCTCTGAATTCTTTTCTCTCCTTCGTGAACCGCTCTCTTTATTTCCGAGTCAAGCTCATCGATCTTCTGCTCTGCTTCTTCTCTGTCAATTTTTCTGCTGTCAAGTGATGTGAGCTTTGATTTAATCGATTTGATATCGAATTCGAGCGATGAAACATCCGGATGTTCGTCCTCAACTACTACTTTTTGATCTTCTTCGATATTCTTCAGCTCGTCTTTACTCTTCTCGAGCTTTCTCAGCCTCTTCTCTATCTCTCTGAGCTTGCCGGTGTCAACCTTGCTGGGATCCCCGTCTGTTTCAAGCTGACTGATCTGATTCCTGATGTTTTTCAGCTCTCTGTAGTTGGATTTAACAGCTTTTCTGTACTTCTCCGGCATCCCCTGCGGCTGTTTGCCGGAGCTGTTTTGCTGAGTATTTTCCAGTCTTTCTTCCAGGTTTTCAAGTCTTTTCTCGATCTGGGTTTTCTGCTCCGGGTTCTGAGGATTTCCGGTCTCCTCTCTAATATCTTTGATCTGCTGGTAGAGGTACTCAAGTTTTTCATGAACCTTACCTTCCTGGTACTCATCTTTTATCTGCTCTACCATGTTGAGCCGTTTCTCAAGCTCTTCCTTGTCCATATGGTTCAGCATTTCCTCTACTTCCTGAACCTCCTCTTCAAGCGATAGTGACTCGAGTTCCGCCATCATATCTTTGTCTTCCAGGTCAGCGACTCTCTGCTCCAGTTCTCTTACTGCATCTTCTATTCCCTGTAGCTCGTCTTCCAGCTGTTCTCTGCTGACATCTTCAGATATTTCGTCAGTCATCAGGAACTATTTGAGAAAGGTTGAATAAAAAATAGAGGGGAAAATAAGGTTGTTTTCGCTCACTCAGCTTCCCAGGTTGCTGATGGCGCTCCCTGACAGTCAGTTGGCTGAACTTCAACTTCTATCAAGTTTCTGCCGCTGTATCCGCTGTCGATCGTGGTTATTCCTCTGGAGCTATCAATGTCAGTAGTTGCATTTGTACTGTTCTGGGTTGCATCGTTGGCTTCCCACTGCCATGTCACTGTGAGATTGCCGATACCTTCAGTTCCTCCTGTCTGCTGAATTGTTGCTGAATTGTTCGTTGTATCCACATCTACTTCCATTGTTCTATCTGAGCAGCTCTGAATTTCATCTGCTCTGTCAGATGTGTCTCCCTGTGCGTCCTGTATTAGCTGTGGAGCCCACTGAGCGAAGATTGATGCTACAGCCATAGTGAATGCTATGAGAAGTACTGCAGCAATTAAAGGTGAGATACCTTTTCTCTTCATAGCTAAACATTTCCTTCCCTGTTATTTAAAGATTCCTAGATTTCTGACTCTCTGTGCTTTTTCAGCCACAAGTACCACGCTATTAGCACTGTAAGCGTCATCCCCCATCTCCACAGGAAGGTGTGGATTATCTCAAAGGAGATCAGACCTATTTCGCTCAGCCATACCGTTGTAACAACTCTGACAAGGTTGATAACCAACAGTAGAACAGTTCCAATTATCAGGGTTTTACTGTGTCTCAGCAGGTTCTTTGTTGATGCAAAAACTAGTCCTATAAACGCTGAGACAGATTTCCAGCCCAGACAGTCTCTCGTAACAAGGTAGCTACCGCGTTCACCGAGGATCAGTGCATCTCTTGCATAGTAGTTCCCGCCCAGATAGTTCAGTGTATCTGCGGTTAGTTCGGCGAGTTGTTCCTGTAAAAAGTAGGTATCCGGGTTGAGGAAGATTATGGCACGGAACACTAATCCGGCCAGAAGGAGCTTGAAAACAAACGGTAGGAGAGATCCAAGTTCAGGATACTGCTCCAGGGATTCCTGGTAGCCTGTTTCAAGTTCTTTTCTAAGGTGTAGTGCTCTTTCCTTCAGCTCTCCTATCATTTTATACCCAAGTGCTCTTTTGCTATTTCCAGTTTTTCGCCACCGGTTCTATCTGAACGGTTGTTTATCTTTCGTATCTGCTTGCTTAAACGTTTGTAGGCGTGGAGCGCGGAAGCATATGCATCTTTTTCATGGGAGTTATCACCTTTTCCGAGTCTGTCTTTTCTCTGTCTTGAGAGATTGTTTTCCGGTGTGAATTTTCGGGCTCCGACTGAACTGGCAATCTTGTCGACCGTCGAAGGTATTTCGGCTCTATCAGTCGCTATAATTATCGGGTAGCCGGATTCAACTATTTCTCTGATAATTCTGTCGTGTGAGAACTCTTTTCGGCTGATAAGAAACTCCAGCTCTCCGTCCAGGTTCAGAGCTGCGACTGCAGATGTGTTTCCCGGATCTATACCAACTATCAGCGGTTCTTTATTCATTGTAGTCTGCTTCAACTATTGATCTTATCTTCTCGGCTTTTTTGTCGCCGATACCATGCACCTGCTTTAACTCTTCTTCACTGGCCGTGAAAACTTTTTCGATTGAGCCGAACTCTTCAAGCAGTCTCTCAGCTATCTTCTTGTTGACATCCGGAAGTCCAGCGGTTACAAACTTCTGCAGTTCTTTCTCTGTTTTCCCACTCCTGTTCCCTCTAACTGCTACATTTCTTTCCTCTTCTTCCTGTTCCCTTTTTGCCATTGAGGCAAGTGTTTCCGCTGTATCTTTCTCACCGTCTGTCCAGAGAATCGGTATCTGATGATCCATACTGATCGAGGCCAGCGCCCCTCTTATCGCGTTTGGATGGATATCTCTATGAGTGTAGAGGTTGTCGCCTTCGATTATTATTACCGGTGCATCGAACTGGTGGAGATCTGTCAGCTGGGAGAAAAGGCGGTTGTCGACAATCGAGTCCACGAAGTCGGATACCTGTTTACGCTCCACCGCTGCCCTGTCTGAGACCAGGAAATCGGCTATATCAAGTCTTTCCTGTTCAACGGTTAGATCCATTTTCGACAGTTTTTTGGAGATCGAGGTCTCCCTGTCGTCAGCGATAACCTTGATTTCCTCCTCTTCCTCTTCATCCTTTTTCGCTTTACTCTCATTCTTTTCTCCGCTGTATCCATCCAGTGTCTTCTGTGGCTCCTCCCGAGTCTTGTCTTTCAGCTCCTGAAGCACTGAGTTCATCTTCTTCTTTTTGTGGTGCGCCGACCAGTAATTGCCTTCGTCTCGGGTGTTCTCTGCGATCAGTACAAATACTTTACCGGACTCCTGTCTCCCGGTTCTGCCGGCTCTCTGTATATCTCTTATTTCCGAGGCAACCGGTTCATAGAACACAACATAGTCGACAGCAGGAATGTCAAGTCCTTCTTCTCCGATACTGGTTGAGACTATGACATCGTATTCTCCGTCTTCAAACTCTTCCAGTACCTCCGCCTGATCTTTCTGTGTCATTCCTTTCTCGCCCTGCTGGCCGATGAAGTTTGTTGCGTTTAATCCCTCTGTTCTGAGTTCTTCCGCGATTTTCTCAGTTGTATCTCTGTACTCTGTGAATACTATTGCTTTCTCGTCCTCGATATCGCCAAGTATATCTCTCAACTTGTCGATCTTTGGATGTTCTTTACCTTTCTTTTTCAGGTACTCGACCAGGTTTTTCCCTCTCTGGAAATCGTCATGGTTCAAAGCTTTCTGCGCTGCTTTTGAGTCATCGTTTTTCAGTCCCTGGATGTAGCTGTAGCACTGGGAGACTCCCTGTGTCTCAAGCAGTTCGATTGCCTGGCTTATCTTCAAGGCTGCGGCGACATGGGATATCGACCGGTAAAGCTTCGGATCGTCGGTTGAGCTTAGTTTGGAGCTGATCTGTCCTCTGAGCTTCAGTAATTCGCCTTTGTAGACATTGCTGGTGGAGTCCAGCTGTCCGTTTTTCTTCAGTTTGTCCAGCTGTTCCTGGTATGCTTTCTCCAGGTTCTTTTTCGCCTCTTCAAAGCTGTCGTCCAATGATACTCTCATCCAGTTGACTTCTTTCTCCTCGATGTACGGCTCTACATCCGGGTCATCTTCGGTTCTGACCTCGTAATTATGTATATCCAGGTTCTCTGCTACCTCGTCTATCTTCTCTTTGGTTCCTCCAGGTGATGCGGTTAAGGCCAGTTTGTGGGTGTTCGGCATTTTCTCGCTTATGAATACATAGCTGTAGTCGCCGGTGGCACGGTGGGCTTCGTCAAATATTACAAGTGAAAACTCCTCTACAGGCACCTGATTGGATATAAGATCATTTTCCACGACCTGTGGGGTTCCGAAGAACATTTTCTTGTCCTCCCAGAGTTTGTATCTTTTGTCCGGTCTAGTATCTCCGGTCATCAGCGCAGTCTCATCCTCTCCTATATCTATGAACTCCTGGAAAGTTGAGATATGCTGTTCAGCCAGTGGTTTGGTAGGTGCGAGAAACATTACTTTTCCTTCCTCAGCTTTCTGCGCTGCCACCATCGCTGCTATAACTGTCTTTCCTAGTCCGGTTGGAAGCACAACAAGTGTATTGGTGTTTATTGCTGATGCTGCGATCACCTCCTGGTAGGTTCTTGATTCTATTTTTTCGGATTTCAGAAGCTGAGGCATGTGAAAAAGTTTGATCTGTGAACTTGATAAATCTGATCTATTGAAGTCCGAAGTCATTCTGAGCCGGTTTCTCGAATCCCTGGACAAGTTTGAATCCCATGTTTACCGCGATGAAGAACACTACAGCAGATTTCATACCTGTCTGAGTGAACGCCAGATCTGTTTCCACCATGATAACAAGGATATAGGCCAGTGAGTATATTATTCCTGCAGAGGAAACTGTGTAGGCGATTTCTGGAGGCCAGCGATGGTAGAAATCCATGTAGGTGACGAACGCTCCCGCAACCATGAAGCCGTAGACCGCCTGTCTTTCAATAACTGATAATTCGGCTGTTAACAGAAGGTTGAGGCTTATAACCGACCAGATAACTGCGTTCCCGACAGAGGTATTCCAGCCGAGTCTTTCCTCGGGATGTTTCCCGAAGTAAAGCTCGATTATCACCGCACCAACTATCAGAGGCAGGACGGTTGGAACTATCTCAGGATAGTTTAGAGGAGCAAGAAAAAGATGTTCAACTCCCTGCTGTATAGTTGAGGCATCAGTCGTCAAATGCATCCGGCGTTCCACCTGCGTGCCACGACTTTCTCGGCCTCATCTGAACAGGGTAAACCCGTTCCGAGTTATCGTCAAGTATAAGACCTGTACCGGTTCTATCAGGGAGAGAGTCGATGTAATGCTTCAGGTCGTACCGCATATAGGTCTGCATAATCTCTCCCAGCGCGTCAATATCCTGTTTTGCGGTCAAACGGTGTGAGAGAACGATATCGCACTGCGATAAGGCATCAGGGTGAAGCTTTGCGGGCTGTTGAGTTGCCAGTACAAGTGATACTCCTGGCTCTCTACCGATTTTTACCCATCTAAGCAGTGGATCGGAGGCCGGGGTTTTTCCTTCCGCCGGAAGAAACTCGTGTGCCTCGTCTATCATCATCCAGGTGATAGGCATCTCGTTCTCCGCGATATTCTGCATTTCATCGATTTCCTCAATTCTTCTCGCTGTCATCCTTTTTCTCAGTATTCTTTTGGCCAGAAGGCCGACAATCAATGATCTAACTGACCAACCTGATGCTATCTCTCCAAACGCTGAAACATCCACAACAGATAATTCTCCTCTCTGTGTGAACTTCTCCAGCGAGGATTCTTCTCCAAAAACACCCCATCCCTGCGCTGTCATGAAACGGTTAACAAGTCCTTCTTCCGTGTCTTTCGGAAAGTCAAAACTTCTGATCGCATCTATAATATCGTCGATTGAGTAATCATCTGTGTTATCGTTTAGCTTTGAGATAACTCGTTCCAGTAGAATTCCCTGTTTCGAGTTCATCTCTATGTTGAAAGCCATCGCCCATTCCTGAGATGTGAAATCCGCCGGGTTCAATGTGAAAGTATCGTCGTACGGCATTTCCTGGCTTTCAAACTCATCTACTTTCCCTTTCGGGATGTAGACATTGGCGTCGAAACCTTTCGGCTTCATATCCCAGCTCTCAAGCATCGTTGTAGCTCTGTCGTTGGGACGGGTCATCGACCAGTAAATCCCCATAGAATCAATTATAATTGTGGAAAGGTTCTGGGACAGATCCGAACTCTGAATTTCCTCGGCTATTGTACCCATCGAATACGATTTACCAGTACCTCTCTTACCAAACAATCCCATGACATGGGGGCGCGCCAGATCAAAATGTATCGGGTTGGCTTTGTGAGCTTCTTCTTTCTCGCCGACTAGGTGTTTACCGATCACTCCGGTACCTTTCAGGCCGTGTTCATCTCTATCTTCGTCATCCCGGCCGACACTTATCTTTGGCATAACTCTGTATGCTGTGTCTTTGAATATAAATTGTCAGACCGGTATCAGACTGCTATAAGTGTCAGGATTGCGGAGCCCATGAAGATCAGCCACATGAAACCGCTCCACCGAATCACTATTGATCCGTCTAGAGGCCCTGTTGGAATGTTTGAGTAGTCGAAAGGCAGTAGTTGGAAGATCAGGAATAGTGAAATTGCTTCTGATACGGCCGGTATCTCCAGATACTGGAAGATTGACCAGAAGCTCAGCATGCTGACAACTCCACCTGATACTATCCAGTACTTTCGTTTGATCCACATTGCATCGATTGATTTGCCCCAGTGTTCGTAGCTTTCGACATCGAAGCTGTTGAATATCGGGAACAGAAAGATCAGAGGTAGGTTTGTCAGGAAACTCATCACTGCCCCAAGTAAAGTTGTTAGAGAGCCCTCAACCGAGAAGTTAAGTTCGACCTCGGCCTCCATCCAGTGGGCTATCAGTCTCTGACCGAGTTCGCGTGTAAGTATTACCAGGGCGGAAACTCCTGTGTAGAAAACTGATCCATTAACGGTTAGAGCGTCCTTAAAGGCTAAGAAAGCTATTGTCAGCACTAAAGTTGCTCCGACAAAATTGTTGAGTTCGTCGATCGAGGGTTTGTAGACAGGTCTTGTCACAGAAAGGTTTTCGGTTCAACCTCTTTAAATCTGCCTCATATCTCCATCTTCTGGCAGATCTCAGCGATCGAGTAATCCTCGCTCGACCTCATTATCTCCGGGTAGTCATCCAGTTCATCGATATGTATCCCAGTTGCACCTTCCTCGAAACGATTTCGTACAAGCGTCCACGGCACCATGTAGGCCTTTCTTGACCTACCTCTGCCCCGTTTCAGCTCAACGGCGAGATAACCCTGTCTTCCTGATCTGTCCAGGAAATCCGAGATTCTGGCGACCTGATGGCCTCCATCTGAGGTTGAGAAGTGCTGTGAGAAATAAAGTTTGTTAGTGCTGGAGGTCTTGATGGATTTGTTTTCAATCGCTAGGTAGAACATGTCATGCGGTGAATCCACGAGGACGTCGCAAAGCTGTGAGGAGAACCGGTGCTGTTTCTTTCTGTGTGCTATTCCTTCTATTTTCTCGTCTTCGAAGAAACGGTTGAACGAGTTTACCAGCGCTCTCTCGAAGTCAGTCATCTCTAGAATCTTTTTGTATCTGCTTGAATATAAATTTAGAACTCTCTGAGTCCCTTCTGCTCTGGATTTTTCAGGGTCTTCCCGGAACTCATAGCCATACATATCCTTCCGTTTGAAGTTATCTGTCCTTTAACCGATTTCAGCTCTCCCTCGAAAAGCCCTTTACGCCTGAAATCTCCTTCTAGCTCCGGGTAGATGGTTAAATCCTGTACATCTATCACCTCTCCTTCAAGCCCATGTTTCTCCATAACTTTTTCCAGAGCTGACGGATTTTCTGCTGTCGGAAGCTTTGATTCCTTCCTTATCCTTTCCGTTAATCCTTTCTCAGATATCTCTGATTCAGTATCAAGAGCAACCCGTGCGTCCATTCCATGATGTATCTCAACTCCGTAATCCGCTCCCTGTTCAACCCAGCGCCTTCGGACATTTCCGGTTCTTGTAACTCCTACCTTGACAGTATCTGAAATCTGCGCCAGGTAAACTGAGAACTCGCCTTCAAGATCGGTCTGGTTGTCTCCTCTAACATAATCCGAGTAGATATCTTTTCCACGACACTCCGGACACTGCGAACCTGAATCTATCTTCCTGAACTCAGGACATTTCGCTCTCTCCCCTTTTTCCGGTGCGTAGCCTGTGCATCTTCTCTCATCGGTTATCTCGAACGAAAACCCTCTACCGGGTGTAAGATTTATTTTCTCGAAGCCTTCCCTGTTTACTGTCATCAGCTCTGCTTTCCAGCCTTCTGGAGAATTCTTCCATGAAACCTTCACCAGCGAGCTTTCTCTCATAAACTATTCGAACTCCTTCACCAGCGCTTTCCTGTGCGCAGCTCCGACAAACGCAACAATATCGCCTTCAGTATCATTTTCCAGCATTTTCAGCGACTCTGTCATGTGAAGATTTCTCTGCTCAACCAGCACATCATACATTTCCGGGAATTTGAACTTCATCTCGAAAAGTAGCTGTTCAATCAGTTCTTCCTCTGGAATCTCCTGTGCGATATCAAAGCTTCCTGGTATAAGCATTCCAACCACCAACTGGGCGCCGGCTTTCAGCTTTTCCCAGAAACTGACACCTTTCAGCTTGTCGATAGTCACTCTGATATCCTGATCGATCAGAGCCACGTCTATCCCGTTTTTCTCAGCAGTCCGGTATGCGTGAAGCATCTCCTCTCCAGGCATCACACCGGTCTTCTTGCCAACAGATTCCTGGAAAAACTGCAGTAAACGGACGAAAAGAGAGCCTCCCTGCTTCTCCTTTCTATCGTTCAACAATGAGTTCAGCCTGAGAGTATCAAGTTCCAGAGCCACGACTTCAGGATCGATTTCCTCAATCTTTTCCTCCACAAGATCCAGACTTTCCTGTGAGACATGTGAAGTACCGAATATATGAATCAACTTAGATCACACAACTTAGTTTGCTCCCAAATGATGTAAATCAAACCCGCTGAAGACTAACTGAAGAAGATACTGCCGTATCTGGTGGATGCTGGTCTACCTCAAGATCTCTCACCACTTTCTCCTCGAAAAACGTTCTGCAGTTTTTCTCCTCCTGTAGATAATAAACTGATATCGGTGTATAAACTAATCTACAGTAGATTGTATACAGTGAAAAAACAGTGGTTCCCAGCGGTGGACGCCTGAAACACTTCAGGGAATCCCTCACCGATCTCAGATCCGCCACCCTCCGAACAGCCTACCCACTGCTTAGGGCTGCTCCCGTCAAGGCCTGACCCGGTTCACAACGTGCAGACTCCCGGAGGACGGATCATCAACAACCGGTAAAGGGGCTGAAGCGAGACAGAACGCCGCCCACTGGTTGACAGCTCCGGCATCACGAGGATTTCCGGAAAGAGGCGACCCCAAGCCGCCCAGCCTACCAAAAACAGATTAAGTTGGTAAAGTTAAAAGTCGGAGGGTTTCACTTCTCAAGGTATTTTTCTTCAACTCTCATTATCTCGTAGTGAGAGAAGAATCCTATTGAGATTAGCAGAATTGCTCCTAAAAAGAAATCTAGTAACGGTTCTTCGGATAGTTTCACTATAGCCCCTCCAGCTAATCCTGCCAAAAGAGGCTTGTTATACTCTATTGAAGTCTTTAGAAGTCTCCCTCTATTGATCATAACTCGAATTCCATGCCTTGCTTGGCGACTTTAAACCCTCTGTCTTCGAGTTCTTCCCGTTCTTCGCTGTCTTCTCTGTAAGCCGGATTGGTGTGGTTGAGGTGTGTGAAGTAGATATCTGTTTCTACTTCTTTCATTTTTTCCATTGTGGTTGTGATTGTTGGGTGTGGTACTTCTTCGTACCGTCCGATTTCGTCGGCGCTCCAGAAAGTTCCGTCCAGGATGGCTACATCTGCTTCTTTGACTTTTTCGATTATTTTGTGGCTCCATTCATGGATGTCGCTGATGTAGAAAAGCTTCCGGGTTTCGCCGTGGATCATGAAGCAGAAGTTGTCTGTCTCGACCTGTGGATGCTCTGTTTCAATTATTTCGACGCATCCGTTCATCAACTGCTGTTCGTCGCCGTCTTCTATCTCGTTGACTTCTATGTTTCCCCTGTCTTTCAGAAATCTGTAAGGATCGTTTTTCTCCAGGAAGTCGTTGTTTTTCTCTGATGTGTAGACCGGTATTCCTTCGTAGTCGTAGGATTCTTTTCCGAGGAATAGAAGGCCGGTCATGTGTCCGAGGCCTTCGTGTGATAGGAATATACCGTCTATATAGTCTCCTTCTATCTGATATCTGATATCCGGTGTGGCGTCTATAAGGTATTTTGCGTTTGAGTTGTCTCCTTCTCCTTCTTCAATCATTATGGATGAGATTCTCTTGCTCTTGGAGGGATCATCTCTTGCCTGCTTACATAGATCACAGCTGCATCCAAGGTGAGGTACTCCTCCATCCTGTGCGTTTCCAAGTACTTCTACTTTCATTACTTTCAGACCCGTATCGTTCTATCCGTCGTGAATAATATAAGGCTTACTCGGAGAACCTGTTTTATGGCCAGAGAGGAAAGTTCGGAAAGCAGCACTGAGGAACAGGAGAAAAGCTGTAGCTGCGAGAAATGTGGATGCCAGAAATAAGACTTTTTTATCCGCAAATTTTGATTCGAAATATTTTTGCCGGGTTGGCAGAGGAGCTCATGCATCGGCCTGCAAAGCCGACCACCAGGGTGCAAATCCCTGACCCGGCTTTGTAACCCGTTTGTTATTGATATAACGATTGGAGCGCCGGTTAATACGTTTTTCTGTCTTGTCAAGTGATTGTAAATGCTTGTTTATAATGTTTCTCCCTGGTTTACCGGTAGTGCCGGTAGTACCGGTAGAATATCGAAAAAGGGTTAAAATTTGAGGTTAAAACTAGGTTGCTGATGGCAGATATTTACCTCGAAAAAGACCGGATTAAGAACTGCTTCGATAAACTGGAAGAATCCGACCTCTCAAATGCTAATAAACAGGATTTAAGGGATTTTACCAGTTATTTGATGGCAGAGGATTTAAGCGATCACAAGATTTACCGGTATATCCAGACTTTCCGGGTTTTAAGCCCTGTAATAGACTTCAATTTACGGGATGCGGAAAGAAAAGATTTGATCCAGCTGGTCGGCAGGATTAATCAGGACAGGATACCTGAAAAAAGTTATGCGCCGGAAAGTAAAGCAGAACTGAAAAAGGCGTTTAGACGGTTCTATAAATGGAAATTCCCGGATAGGGAAAAAGAGTTAATCGGTTTTATTTCTACCCATGTGAAAAGGTCGGATAGGAAAAGGGTTGATCCCGACCAGTTACCTAGCCCTAGTCAAGTAGATAGGCTTATAACCGAAGCTAAAAACCTGAGAGATAAGTTAATGATCTCTCTTTTATGGGAATCAGGTGCTAGAGTAGGAGAATTTCTTAAATTGGATTGGGAGGATATACAGTTTCAAGAAGATTTTATCCGGGTTACATTGAACGGTAAAACCGGACAGCGTACAATCCCAGTTGTTGACAGTCGAAAGTATTTAGAGGATTGGCAAAGTTATCAGTATGGGCATTATGATCCGGTTTTTACTTCTCTGCATAGTGAAAGCCGGTTAAGTTATTCTGCTTGTAACAAAGCAATTAAGCGGAATGCCGACAAAGCAGATCTAGAGTGCAAGGTTAACCCTCATGCATTTAGAAAGTCTCGAGCGACTTTTTTGGCTTCTCAGGGTGCTAACGTTTTCCAGTTGATGGAGTTTTTTGGTTGGAGTCAGGCGGAAACCGCTAAAACTTATGTAAGGTTGGCGCAGAGCGATGTTGATGATTTGGTTAAGAGTGTTTCCCGCCGGGATGTTCATTTTTAGTCAACACTTGGAAGTATTTAGGACAAGAAATATAACAGTGTTATACAAGGGCGCAGGCAGGTTTTCTTTCCACACGATTCACCCAATCTCTCCCAGACCAGCCTATGATCCGGTTAACAGCCGGTTCTAGGCTTTTCCTTATGATAGAACTTTCTATAATTGACGTGTTAATTGTCTCGTTTCTCGCACCTTTAGGGGCGGTAATTGAATTTTACCTGTTGTATCGTTTAATTATCGCTTCTCTAGGCAGAAAAATCAAAAGAAACCTTAAACAGTTGGTGCTAGGATGACAGCGACCTGTCCACTATGCGGTAAAGAAGTCAAAAACTACCACTATCTCGGTCAGCACATCGACAAAAAAGATGATCCTCTGCACAACAACCAGGATGTTGACCAGCTCCAAAAGGAGAACGACACCACAGAAAACATTATGGATAACTGGGAAACCGACAAACAACCCGAAGAAACCGGAGAAAAAGACAGTATGAAACTTAACGAAGTTGAAACACCGGACGAACCAGCAGATGCCAAACCCGAAACCGATAACTGGCAGGAAATAGCCGAACTGGACGCAGGAAACTTCACCAAGGAAGAGATCAAGAAGTTCAAAAAAGCCATGAAACAGGGCTACGAGGAGTATAACCCGGAAACAGGTGACCTGCGATGACGGATTCAATAGCCGATACCAGTATCGAAGAAGAAATAGCACAGGCAAACCCTGAAAACACCGATGTAATACAAGGTGAAGCCCCTGAAGGCGGTTCAAGCAGTACATCATGGCGAGACATTCTTTTGGCAGACGCACCACAGGACGATGGGACTTATCAGAGCCATGCCCTCAACTGGGATAACGAGGAAAGCACCGGTAAAATAATCCGAGGATTTGAAGGAATAACCGGAAACCTCAACAAAGCCTTAATCCTGATCGGCATGGGTGTAATTCAGAAAGTAACCGAATACCAGGGAGGGGACGATTCAAAGGAATCGGGCGATTCCTTTAATCAAAATTCTAAAGATCAAAGAAGCCTTAAAGAAGAAGATCTAGGAGCGGAGCTTGAAGGTGAAGAAATATGAAACAAGTCCAAAGAGCTAGAGACTTGAGACCGGATAAAAACTGTCTACACAAAGGTGTGTGGGCAGATTCCGGTGCAGGAAAAACCTACATGATGAACGAGGTACACAAAGACTGTCAAGTAGCCAGTATAATGGTCGCACAGCCCAAAGACGAGGACGATTACGAGCTTTACGGTGAGAAAACAGAGAGTAAAGCCGACCTCAAAAAGAAACTGAAAGCCGGAAAAAAGATTCACTTCAACCCGCCAAGCAACGGAAAACAGTTCTTAAAAGAGCTTAACGCCATTTACGAGGTAGCCAAAAAAGTCGATGTAGAGGTAGTTATTTTTGTCGATGAGGTTCACAGAGTCAGCCATATATCCACCAAACAAGACAGTTCAAACATGGCATTTGGTGATATGATGACGGACGGTAGAGGTCATGGAGTCCGGTTTATGATCGCCACACAGAGCCTTAACAGGTTCTCTAATAAGACTGGTCGTGTAGTGGTCGGTGCTTGTCAGGAACACATCTTTATGCAGATCAACGAGATGGAAAAAGGGTTTTATGACTACTACAACTTCCCATGGCAAAAAATGAAAGACGAAATAAACCAAATCGCTTATGCCGGGATCAGGTACAGGAAAGGTCAACCGCTTTCAGATCCTTTCAGATTGAAAACCTAGAAAAGAGAGGGGTCTAATTAGATCCCTCCCTCTAACTAGGGACATCTCCCTGAAATACCCTGCCTAATTAGGGTACACCTATCCAACCCCTCTAAATAGACAGCCTCTAAAATAGGGTTTTAAGCTGTTTATATACCGTCCAGCGTCCATAAAGATCTATGACTAAACTCGGCAACATCGAAACATCCGCCGATACTCCTTTTGGATCAGTTGACGCATCCGACCCTATTGGCTCAGGCTCAAGGGTTGTAGTTGGCGCACTGATGACCGCCGTAGGCGTAGGCGGAGGAGTATGGGCATATAACCAGTTAAAATCTCTAGCAGGAACAGATTCCTTCAACATTCCCGGAGCAGGTGAACTTGGATAATGGCAGTTCTCGTTGACAGAATGAGGTTCAAAGGGTACGATGTCGGCCCAGATGTTCTGGAAGAAAGCGAATTTGACGAACTTGAAACCGATGTCTCACAGAACGACCTGACTACATTCGCAACACACGACCTTGAGAAAGACGAATTTGTAAGACTTGGACAGGGACAGGACAGAGGCCCTCAATACACTCGTGGACGTGTCTACATGTCGCTTGATGACGGTTCAGGAAACGAACCGGCAGACAGCACACAGATCAGGATTGTAGAGCTTTCCAGTCAGAACAATGTCACAAATGTTCTGTGGAAAGGGAAATACAGTCAGCTTTCATCTCCAGCAGGAGACGGAACAGAAAGAACACAGAGAATCCCGCTTCCAGAAGCTGGAAACAAGATCGTTTCCGAACCTTCCAAGATAGGAATCAGAGGACAGGCAGGAGGCAGTTCAGCTTATTCAGTCGATCTTTCAGCGTCAGACGTACAAATTGACGCAGTTACAGGGGAGCGGTAAGCTCCTCTACATTTTTCCCTCTTTTTCCAATCCTAAATTATAATTTAACGGTGATACTATGGGTAAACAAAAAATTCCAAGCGGAGAAACCAAAAGAGTTATCGCAGAAACCGGTACATATACCTTAACGGTTACAGGTAATCATGTCCGGTTTTCAGGCTCTCAAACCTCTGCCAACAACGGTAGAGAAGTCAAAACACAAACAGAAGTCCAAGACCTAAAAGTTGAAAGTTCTGATAACGGTTTATTTGCTTTCAATCCTGGGCCTTCTGAAGCCACTGTGGAGGTTGCAGACGAATAATGGTATTATTTGGAAGTATAAACCGGCTTATACAGGAAACAGCTGATAGGGTTTTCCCTGATTACGCAGTAGATCAAGCCACAGCTTCAAGCAGTGATGATTATGTCAGCTTCAAACAGTCAAGTGTTCCAAGAGGTTCTAAAGTCTTGGTTTCCGCAGATGGCGGTAACACAGGATCTATTTATCTTGTAGAGGATCAAAATGGGGACAATACGACAGGTGCAAAGATTCCGCCTGGCGCAACACGCCAATATTCTTGGAGTGACCTAAGTATCGGTACTTTCTACATTCCAAACTCTGGAGACACCGTTTATGGAGAAACGGAGAGTGAATAAAGAATGGTGGCAGGATCAAACCCAGGAGGAAACCCGATAGATGGAGAAAGCATTTCTAAAAACCTAGATGGAGAAATACAGGTTGAGAAGCCTTCAGATGTGGTTTTAGGTGATTTTGAAAGTGGTTATGGAGATTGGTCAACTAATCTTAGTACTGGTGGAGGGAGCAGCAACATTTCAAGCAATCAAAGCCATCTTGGAAGCCAATCAGTTTATCTTGAGGAATTTGGTTCTGGAAACATCTCAAGATCAAGTAATATAAATAGAGATTTTGATGCTTCAAATCAAGATACTCTGAAAGTCTATGTTTATGTAACTCAAGTAGATGGTGGAAACGACATTAAGGTAAATTTAGACAACACTACAGAAATCCAGGATTCTAGCATCTCAACAAATACTTGGATTGAGTATGAGATAGATGTATCCGGGTATTCTGGTACAACTTCTTTAGAAATCGTGTTTAGCGACACCTCAAGCAGTTCAGGAAACACCATTAAAGGATATATAGACGATGTAAGGCTTACAAAACCAAGTTTAACGAAATTTAACGGTGCTGGTAACTGATGAACAAGATTAAGGTTGACGGTACGACTAAAGAAGTTCAAGAAGAAGGCGAAACCATTTGGTTAGATGAAGATTACATTCAAAGACCTAAAATAAGTGATCAAAGCCGGAAAGAACTTGTTAACGCCATCGAAAACCAGAACTGGGAATCTGCCTTCAAACAAACATTCGAAATTATGACAGGTCAAACCGTTGAGGAGGCTAAAAACTGATGGCGAATGATTTTAATGAAATAGGTCGGCAGGTCGCAAATCAGTTGAAGCAGGGGAAAACCAGTTTTTTTCCTTTAACTCTTGAAAGCGATGCATTTGAGGTCAGCCAACTATTAAGAGATCAAATACCTGTGGAAGCTAGACGTTTTTTTCAGGATAACGAGCAAATAGAGGAAACTAGGCAGAAATTTGGTTTCTCAAAAGACGACTATGGCAGTCTCCAAAATGTGCTTGAAAACCAGTTTGACGGCAAAAAATTCAGTTTTTACAGTCAAGGAGAAAGAATTTTTTCTTCAAAACTGAATGTTAGGGAGAGAGCTTCAAGCGGAGCTATGAGCGAAGGCTTGAACACTTTTCTTGATTTTGAAAAATTCGGTTATAATTCGGGGCTGGATGATCTTCTGAAGGCTACTGATCTCCCTAAACCAAGTAATATCGGGAAAAATGGTTTACCGGCGTTAAAAAGACGTTTTGAAGCTGGAAAAGACTTAAATCAGGATCTTGATGATGTTTCTACTATTTCAGATTTTTTCAGGGCGTACGGTATCAGAGAAATAACTATTAAGCCTTATGAAAAAGTGAAAGAGAAAACCAAGGAGACAGTTGAGAAAACTGTAAAAAATGATGATATGAGCCAAAATTCTAAACTTGGAATCGGTTTAATAGCGGTTCCAATAGCGGTTTACGGACTTTACAAGGTGTTTATGTGATAAGTAAAACTCCGATTCTCGACAGGTTTACGAAAAACCAAAATCAAGGACAGTTCCAGGTAACTGATCACGAGGTCAGCAATAAAACATACGGTGAATGGATAGAAGATAATCCGGCTTTAGGGCCTTTAGAACAGGTTAAAAGGGATATGATACCGGATAAATACAAGGATGTTTCCTTGGAGAAAGTTAAGGAGAAAGCCAATCCGATTAAAGCACTTGAAGATCAGACCGGAACTGATTTTTCAGAGCTTCCAGACCCGGATAATGGTGATGGAAATGTCTCACAGTCATTAAAAGACTTGATTAACCCGGTTCCAGGGCTGGAAGGCGGAATTGAAGATATAGATAACATAGGAAACGAAGTCACCGGTAGAATCGGACAAATAGGAGATAGTGGTGGAGAAAGTATTCAAGGAATCACTGATACGGTTGGAAAAGGTGCTGAAGCAGTTACAAACCCGGGAAGTTTGCTTCCAAGTAGTCTGCTTTCAGGTGTGCAACCTGAAATAAGTCTGGATCTAGGGCTTGGAAAAATCGCTAAATACGGTGTGTTAACCGCTCTAGGTTACATCGTTGTCAAAGAGGTGCTGTAAATGGGTTTAGCAGAACTTCTGATAAAAATAGGTATTTCCGTAGTCGCCGTAGTCTTTCTTATAGCGCCTGAGGGAGCTTCTTCTGTTTTTGGACTAGCGACTTTAGGCGCTCTGTGGGGTTACAGCTTTTTACCAGGTGATGAGTAAGTGGCTGTGGACTGGACTCCTCTAATCGTCTTTTTCCTTACAGTTACCTCCAGTATCAACGCATGGGAGCTTAGAGAAATCCACAAACTCAGGATCGAAATGCAGAGCGTGAAAAACCAGTGAAAGTTACAGAAAAAATACCTGATAAACCGGTTAAAGGCAACTATTTCACCCGATTCAAGAATTTCCTGAAAGAAAAATTCGGTATAAGCATCCCTGAATGGCACAGCATAGTAATAGGAGCAGGGACAGCACTTGTCGCAGGGCCTAGCCTGTTCGCAGTAGTTCTAACAACTGCTTTAGGACTGAAAAAGAAAGTCGGACATCTCTACGATTTGAAAAAGGAAACCGGTTACGGTATCACAAGTTTTCTACTTGTAGAATATGGAACGGAGGCGGTTTTATCTCTACTCACGATGATCTAGATTTTGAAGGCATAGAAGAAATCCTAGAGAACCCGGCAGAGATTGAAGAACCGGAAAGAAGGCAGATAATGGAAAGAATAGACCGTTTCTATTCTCAAGCCCGGGAATATGACGATATAGCGAAAAAGAAGGATTGTTTAGAGTGGGCTTATGAGGAGAAAAAACGGTACGAGTGGGAATTAGGTGTTTTATATGAGCATGAATAAAGAATTGCAGAAACATGTAATCCAGAAAAAATTCAAGAACACCGACATAAGAGATTTTGATATTGAAGCACATATTGACAGTTCTCTTACTCTGCCTGAAAACATCGAGAACCTTGTAGATAAGGGTTATCTGCCTAGTGAAAGACCTGATAATTCTGCCAAAGTTAAAGAGCAGGTTATAGCAACTCAGAAAGATCAAGCTATTGAAATGTTGAGAGAAGAAGATGTTTTCACAGAAAAAGGTGCAGAGACGGATGGCGGGATAACCGCCGAAAACACTTTATACCCGCCTCTTACAGAGGAAGAATTTGCTTTATGGCTTCAAAACCCTAAAGGCTACGATATTGACGGTGTAGACACCGAAGACGACCTTCTAGAGACTAAGCTAGGGTTTGACTTCTAAAGATCAAACTTTCTTTCTATCTCTCTTACTTCTTCCTTTTTTTCTTCCTGTATCTTGTCAAACTTCTTGGCTTTCTCTAAAGCTCTAGAAAATATTTTACTTACTCCTAGATTCTCCCACTCTAATTCTTCGATGTTTGACTTATCTGTCTTTCCTACATGGATTGAAGTGCTTCCAGTATCAATCATTTGTGTTTTTCACCTCCATTTTTTCTGGTAGGGTAACGGGTTTTCGAGAAACTTCCTCACCTGAATCATCGTATATAACCACATAAAAGGCCGGTTTTGGCTTAGGTAATTCTTGATTTCTTGGAAAAGAGGGAGGATTAAACCACCATTCTGGTAGGTTAAAATCTGGAAACCTATTAGAGTTTCCGTTTCCCCTAATCTGTATCACCCCTCATGTTGCTCATGCAGTTTGCTTCAACTCCTGTAATTCTAATTCAAGATTTTCAACCCTCTGAGCAAGGTGTTTAACTTTCTGTTCCATGAATTGAAGCTCGCCGGTCATATCGTTGTTAAGACCGTACTGGTCTTTGATGTTCTGCCAGTTCTCACGAGTGGTTAAATTACTGTCAACATAAGCCTTGAAGTCTATTTTATCCTGCGCTATATCGTACTGAGGGACTAAACAGTTTTTGAAAAAGGCTATTTGTTGATCCTTAGATTTCATTCTGCCACCTCTTTGTCTGCTCTTACCAGCTCGCCACCGCAGGTGCAGATCGGAGCATCATTCGGGTGCTGATAAACAAGATTTTCACAGACTACGCATTTGTAGAACCGGTTCTGACCCTTCATATTAACCATACTACTCGGTCACCTCTAGAGGGATTCTTAAACTACAAACTGGGCAATTTAAAGCTACTAAGGTATCGTAGACAATTCCGCATTTGTAACAAGTTTCGTAACTATGCTTCATTCTGCCACCTCTTCCCACAGCTCTTCTTTGTCTATCCCTGTACGCTGTTCCCATTTATCAGGTATATCATCCGGCTTTTCACAGAAATTCTTAAGCGGTACTTTCCGTTCTTTACCGCTGTCAGGGTCTTTCACAACTTCACCTTGGTTGTATGCTTCCTCAAATTCTTCTAGGTTGGCTTCTTTCTCCTGTTTTTCACGTCCTAATCTTTCCAGCGATGATTTAGTTGCGCTTAACTCGCTTTCAACGCTTCCAAGTTCTTTTTGAAGCTCTTCTATTTCTTCTTGTAACTCATTTCTCTCTTCCTCTAGTTCCTGCTGTTTCCTGAGAAGAAGTTCTTTGTCTTCTACCTGAGTAACATCGAGATCTGCTTCAAGTAGCTCGGTAATCCTCTCACTCGCATTATCGTACGTACGTTTTGCTTGTTCCCACGTACGGGCATCTATTGATAGAGTAGCTTTCGCCTTCACGCTCATTTATAAACCACCCTTCGCTGAAAAAATCGGAACTTCTCTACCCCCGAAGTACGTACGTAAGACGTATACGTACTACGTACAAGGTATACGTACGTACGTATACATTTGAGACAAGCCGACTCAAATTTCTCAAAGACCAGAGGTAGTGAGTAAACAGTAAACTTAACCATGAACATTAACACCTCGCTGTCTAAGAGGATATGGAAACCCTCTGCTTGATACTTTCGGTAATAAGTACGGTTTAGAATACCGCCTTTTCACTCTGTTTCACCTACCGGGATCAAGCCAGGGAACGGATTGCTCTTTCTATCAAGTTCGTCCTCGTGTTCCTCTGCCATATGCTCAAGTGCTTTGAAATGCGCTTGATTTTCCGGGTTTGTGGTCGGCCCTTTTTCATCTATTTTTTCATCAGAAAAAGAGGAATTACAGACCGGGCATTCAACCCGGTCAGCATCGTCATACTCCCAACTCACAGCTTATACACCTCAATAGAGTGATCCCATAGCTCGGCTTCTACTTCTACATAGTTGAGGTGTCCGCATTCGTCACATTCTACTTCTATCTCTTGATTCACTGGTTATCAAGCCCTCTTAAAATTCCTGTGAAAGTTGTGCCATAGACGGTTACATCTTTGTTATGTTCTGCCTCTTTGCATTCTCTCTTTGCAGGCAATCTGTAAAGATAACCGTCATCTACTAGCTCTGTTATTCTTGCTCTAGTAGTTGACACCTGCATATCTCTGCCATGCCTGGTGTGACACTCTAAAGCGGTTAAAGGCGTAGTTGAGGCTTTGAAGGTTTCCCAAACTGCTTTTCTATCTGTCCGGTATTTTTCCTCTGTCATGAAATCCGGGATAAACCGGGTTACTACATCAATCATGGAAACTCAACCTCTGTAATAACCGCCGGATCAAAGGCTTCTCCTTTTTCGGTCATTACGCCTTGTCTCTGCTCCTGATCCATCTCTACCAAGTCCTTAAACCGTTTGGCGACTTCCTCAGTTACCGGGATCGTGTCGATTGCACCGGGATGGTTCAGTTTCATCCGGTAATTACCGGAATTGTCCATTTCTACGATTTCTATGCTGTCAATACCGAAAAACTCACAGACCTTCCGCATTACTCGTCACCTGCGGTTTCTGCGTTTTCTTTCCAGCTTTCACCGACCTGATTAACGAAACTTGTTGCTCGTTCGGTGCTGTCAACACTGAAATTGGACTTTCCAAGAAGCGGTGCGTCAACCTCTACATTAAAGTAGTAGTTCTCGTCACCTTCCTTAATCCAGATACTGACAACACGACCCGAAGCAATCGGGTAACGAAGCGGATCTTTACTGTTACTAGAAGAATTACTGTCAAATGTCATTCTACCACCTCAAGGACTTCCTTTAGTTCTGCCCCAGTTATCCAGAAAACAGTGTTTCCCTTGTAAGTAACGGCATAATTGTCGGTATCTTTCTCTCTATGAACTGTGAACATACCGCCATGCTCTGCTTCAAAATCGGTTAATTCCTCTGTTTCGTAATGCTCAACAGGGTCAGCTTGGTTTATCATCTAGTTTTCACCTCCAAAGTAAATCTGCCTGTTTGAAGCAGACCTACTTTTACGCCTAAAGCGCTTGATAGAACGGTTTAAGCCCCTTTCTCGGGCAACATCGACTGTCTTGGTGCTAGTGGTGTAGTCTTGCATAGTGGTTTCACCTAAATGTAGAAAGAGATATGCCGGAATCTACCGGAACTAATAAATGTTACCGGACCGAACATTTCCATGCTAGTGGTGTAGTCGGGTGAAATAACCCGGCTCACTCTTTCTACTTTCAGACAGAAAAACAAGTGGAACACCAACTTTCCGGTACAAATACCGGATTGTTAGTATCCCTGACCCGGCTTTGTAACCCGTTTGTTATTGATATAACGATTGGAGCGCCGGTTAATACGTTTTTCTGTCTTGTCAAGTGATTGTAAATGCTTGTTTATAATGTTTCTCCCTGGTTTACCGGT
>JBLGBS010000003.1:0-78862 GCA_047617985.1 Candidatus Nanohaloarchaea archaeon
TTACCTGCATTACTTCCTCAGTATTTTCCACTCCAAGAGCTTCAAGCATTGATTCAAGCAGGTTTCTATCATTTAACTGGAACCGGACACGATCCATTAGATCAAGTTTCTCGTAGATTCTTGCAGCTGATGCGATTACTTCTGCATCCGCCTCAACTGATTCAATTCCAAATATATCGAAATCTCCCTGGAAGAATTCTCTGTCCCGACCTTTCTGGACGTTTTCGTACCTCCATCTTTTCGAGGTGTCGTACCATTTGATCGGTGTCTTCAAATCCTTTCTCTGCTGTACAAGTCTAGCCCGAGTAGGAGTCTGCTCCGGTATAAGTGAGATCTCTCGACCTCCTTTATCCTCGAAATTGTACATC
This sequence comes from Candidatus Nanohaloarchaea archaeon, assembly GCA_047617985.1. Lineage (GTDB taxonomy): Archaea > Nanohalarchaeota > Nanosalinia > Nanosalinales > Nanosalinaceae > SW-4-43-9. Next base: position 369 of record JBLGBS010000003.1, read on the forward strand.
TGATCCATTAACTCGTCCCCGGATTTTACCCTGTAAAGATCTGCTTTCTCTAAATTTGGGGTATTGATCTGCCGGAAACCGAACTCTTCAGCAGTCTCATCCACCACTTCAATCAGTTTTTTCCAGCTACTCCATTCATCCGGGTAACGATCATAGAATCCTTTCAGGCTCTGAATATCTGTCATTTTTAATTTCCTCTGGAAACGGTTTGATCTCGGAATTTTTTAAGCGGTTTCCTCTCTAACAAAAATGTAAAAACCCGGCCAACGAATCCAGATTTAGTTATGGGAGATTTCTCTGAACATGTCTTGTTTGGTCTTTTGACAGCGGTGTTAATCGCTTTTCTGACGAAGGATATGTTTAGTTTTAATCCTTTTGAGTCGATTGCTTCGGTTACAGCGGTTTTTGTCGGTTCTGTTCTGCCTGATGTCGATCATAAGAATTCTTATGTTCATAGAGCTGTTAAGTCGATGGTTTCGCTGGTTGCGGGTTCGGCTACTTTTTTCCTTCCTCTGCCGGTTGTGCAGAAGTATCTGCTTTACATCACTATCCTGGTCACGGTTTACTGGGGGATTGGGAGGATGAAGATCAGGCACAGAGGTTTTACTCATTCGCTGTCTTTCTGCGCTATAGCTGTGTCTATGGCTGTTGTAGCTTCAGTTATATCTCTTGGTAGTCCTGTTCCAGGTGTGGCGTTGGGTGTAGGACTTTTCTCCCATCTTCTTTTGGATGGGGAGATCAAGATAGAATAGTTAATTTATATCTGCTACATCTTCCATTGTCGCTTTTCTGTTGTCGACTTTGTTGTCGGTGTCGTAGTCCGCGACCTCTGGATTGGTGTAGAGCGTTACTCCGAACTTTTTCGAGAGTTTGTCGGCGAGCGGTTTGTCAGGTTTGAGATCCTGTTTCTCGATCTTTGCGAGCAGTGATTCTTTTTCGTTTAGATCGTCCGCGACTTCTGCTATAGAAAGCTGTTCTGATTCCCTTGCGCTCTTGATCCGGTCTCCGTAATCGTTTACCAGAACGTCTTTACTGCTTCTTTTCTTTCGCTTCTTCTTTTTCTTCCTGCTCTTCTTGGAGCCGGTCTTTACTTCTTCTCCCATTTCGGCGCAGGAGTCACATGCCTTGAGTGTTGCTCCCTCGATTTTGACTTTTTTTAGAGAATCTACGTCTCTTCCACAGAGTTCACAAGATGTCATTTCGGTGGTTCACATCAAAGTTGGTACAAAGGTTCTGAAAGTTTCAGTTGAAATTTCGGGCTGAAAGTTTAATAAACTAACAGCAGTCCCTGCTGTTTTTAACCGGAGAGCCTGTTTATTGTGAAGGCGTACAGCACTCCCAGGGCTGAAAACGTGAGGAAACCTGCTCCCACGAAAAGAAGAATTTCAGGTGAGAGATTCATCAGGGTTGATGGTGCTTCCTGAGCTGCTGTACCGGCTGATTCCTGCCCCATAGTCATCGCATCCATCGTTCTCTGCTCTGACTGGTAGCTGTCCCGGAAAAGTTCCTGGGCTCCGGATCCCATTGCTACTAGAGCTACCATCATTGAAAGCGCTGAGGAAGCGATTGTGAAACGTACTTTTCTCTCCCGGCCTTCAACTATAGCTCTGGCCTTTCTTGTCGGGGAGTATGAAACTCTTTTCCGTCCTTCTTCCTGGTCTTTCTCTACAAGCCCGGCTTTGTGAAGTGTGGTTAGGTGGGATGAGATCGTTGACTTGCTCTTGTCTAGGTTATCGCTTAACTGTGTTGGTGTTGATTCTTTCTCAAGAACTTGGTGAAGTATTTTTACTCTTGTCGGCGATGAAAGCGCCTTAACAGCTTTGAAATCCAGTTCCATATGAATGAGTTACAGCTGAAGTATTTTTTAATTAACCCTGGTATGTTCGATCTAGAGCGAACGATTGAAGCTGGTTTATATTTGAACAGACGAAATGTATTATTTAATGGAGTTAAAACAGCGTATACCCGAAGCCAGCCAAAACGTGAAAATCGTGTCGATTCTATCTTTTGTCCTGGTCGCGGGCTTTCTGGCTACTAATCCGCCAGCTCTTCAGGACAGCTCACAGGTTCAAACTTTTGATAGACCAGCAGGTTCATCAGGAGGTGTTTCCTATGATGCACCGGCCCGGACAGAATCAGAGGGCGGAGGACAGCCGAACGCCGGTTCGGATAGAAAAGTTATAACTACTGTTAGAACCACTTTGAAAGTTTCAGACGTTGGATCAGCCATGAAGTTAATTGAATCAGATGTCAGATCCTACAACGGTTTCATCGAGTCCAGCTCCATAGATACCGGTTCGGAGAACACAGGCAGCATGACCGTTGCAGTCCCGGCAGATGATCTGGAAGAGTTTGAGGCAGGCCTTGAGGACAGCTGGGATGTTGAATCCAGAAACGTCGATCGGGAAGATGTAACTGATTCCTACAACCAGCTGGAGACTGAGATAGAAAGCCTTAAAACTGAGCACCAGAGGCTCAGAGAGCTGATCAATCAGACAGATGATGTTGAGAATCTTATCAAGCTTCAGGAGCGGATGTCGCAGGTCAGAAGCCAGATAAATTACAAGCAGGACAGGCTTGACAGATTAAGTGAAGACATCGAATATTCAAAAGTTCATATAACACTGGAAGGCCCGAAAAGCTTTGAATCAAGATTTGAGCTGAGAGAAACCCTTTCAGATGCTTACAGCGCATTGTTTGACTCTGTAAAGCTGATCATAGTTGGTACAGCATATCTTGTCCCGGTTGCACTCCTGTACGGAGCTTATAGAATTGGGATCAGGGTTAAGAGGGAGAGGCTTTAAAACCCTCTCTACCCTTAGTTTTTTACACTTCTGTAGTAAAACCTTCTAGACTAGGTCTGTTAACCCCTTTTTCAGGTAGAAAAAGCCATACCTATAAAAAAGAGGCCGGACAATACTTTCTTGGTTGATTACCATGGTAGATGTACTTAAGAAATCTGGCGTTCGTGACGCTGCAGACGGAGTCAACGTAGGTTCTGACTTCTATGACGCACTAGACGATGAGGTAAAAGACCTTATCGACAGAGCAGTCGAAAGAGCAGAAGAAAACGGACGCAGAACAGTCAAAGCAAGAGACGTTTAAAGTCTCGCGCTTTAACCTTCAATTTTTCCTTCTTTTTATTTTAAAACTGATTTGTTCCAATGAAAATTAGAAAAGCGGAGCCGGAAGACGCGGAGTATATAAAGGAAGCTGCGGAGAGGACGTGGAAGGAGACCTACATCGAGATTCTTGACACTGAGACTATTGAGAGGATTATCAATGACTGGTACAAGGAGGAAAGTCTTAAGAGACAGATCAGAGAACATGAACATTTCTATGTTATTGAAGAGGAAGGCGGGCTGGCAGGTTTCATCAACGCGACTGTGGAAGACGGTTTAGCCGAGCTTCACAGGCTTTACATCTATCCTGAATACTGGAGACAGGGATTTGGAACAGAGCTCTACACCAGGCTGGAGCAGAAGATCGGTTCAGAAGTGGAGAAAATCCGGCTGAACGTGATCCCGGAGAACGATCCTGCGGTAGATTTTTACCGCAAACACGGCTTTGAAACTGTTGAGAAAAAGACTACAGAGCTGAAAGGAGAGGAAGTTGAGCAGGAAGTTATGGAGAAGAAGATCTGAGCATTTCTAGAGCTCTTCCTTTCTCCTCTCCATCTCCTGAAGATGCATTTCGACCTTATCCAGAGCCTCTCTTAACTCTTCAACGGTTTCCACGTTCTCGATCGGAAGTCTTCCCAGATCTCCGTCGTTGATCTCGATTAATGCTTTCCCGTCATCGGTTTTTACCGTGAACTCCAGGACGTCGTAAGGCCCCTGTTTGAATTCGTGAAGTATCTCTGTCATAGTATATTTTTGGTCTGAGAGGGTTTTATGTATTCCGGATAAGATTCTCTGCTTCCTGGACAGCTTTCTCCGCTTCCTCGCTGTTTTCTGCTTCCGCTGTTATTCTCAGTTTATGAGAGGAACCTGATGACCGGATCAGCACTCTTGAACTCTCTGACTCGTACTTGATGCCGTCGATTTTCGACAATACGCGGAAGTTTTCTTCCACTTTCTTCTTCAGTTTCTCCATCACCAGGTTCTTATCTTCCACCTTGACCGATTTCTTCTTGACCTCTATCTCAGGTAGTTCATCTATTATCTTCTCCAGATCGGCTCCAGCTAACATAAGACCGGAGAGGGTTCCAGAGTTATATGGAACGAATTTCGTGAAACAGTAATGACCGTTCGGCTCCCCTGAAAACTCTGCGTCTGTCTCCAGTGTTCTGTCGATCACAAACGGGTCTCCTACCCTGGTGTACTCTATTTTCCCGTATTTTTCGGCAGTTCTCCGAACTATCTCGGTGGAATCTATCGACGCCACGACTTTCTCAGGCTTAACCACCTCAATCAGGACAGCGAATACCTCATCCCCGGTAAGCCACTCTCCATCGAAGTAGACCGCAACCCTGTCAGCATCCATATCGGTCGCTATACCAAGATCTGCATCCGATTTTTCCACTTTTTCTTCAACATGGCTTAAGTTCTCCGGCTTCGGGTCAGGGGGGTTGATATCCGGCTTTTCGGATGATAAGTTTTCGACTTCCGCCCCGAGTTCCTCCAGTATTTCGGCCAGTCTGCTCGACTGTCTTCCCCCCATGTTCTCCACCACGACTTTTCGGTCTACTTCATCGAAATACTCTCCAAAAAAGCTCTCCATCCTACTGAGGTACTCCTTGCCGTAGCTTTTCCGGGTCAAGGATCCTGTTTCTTGTTCTTCAAACCGGTTCTTCCGGAATATCTGCTTTAGCCTGTCAAGATCCTCGTTCATGAAACCGTTGCCTTCCGGGTAGACAAGTTTGAAGCCGTTGAAGTTGAGAGGCATGTGAGATGAGCTTACCTGCACTCCTGTAGATTCTTCCTCTACTGCAGAAAATGCTGTGTAGTCTGTGGGGCCTGTCCCGCAGTCAATCACATGTATTCCCTGGGAGGTTAACCCTTTTTTCAGGCATTCCTTGAGATTTCCGGATGTTTCTTTCGGGTCTTTCGTTAAAACTGCTTTTTCTTCCCCTCTTTCTGTTATAAGCCGTCCCAGTGATTCTCCAAGCCGGTAGGCGAAACTTTCGTTCAGCTCTTCCGGGTAACTTCCTCTTATATCGTATCTTTTGAATACTTTCTCGAAATCCGGAGGTGTCAAGTGTTCGAGTATCTTTTCGATGTTTTTGTCATCAGGATCAACCTGGATACCAGGGATGTTAACTCTTTCAAGCTCTTCCTTCCAGTCATCTACCAGGAAGTCAATGTCCGCAACTTCTTTGGTTCCCTCCGTTATTATCTCGTATCCGTCCACATACTCTAGAACACCTGAGTACTGCAGTTTTTCCTTCTGAATTACAGGATCTCCACGTGTAACAACGATTACTTCATGCTCCTTCCTCAGTTCTTCCAGCTTTCCGACATCGCTGTACAGGTATTCACTGCAGTTTCTCATCTCGTCTAGGAGCTCTTTTTGATCGACTTCCATTATCTCTGCGTGTTTTTCCAGGTTGTAGAAACCGTCTTGTTTGGCCTGGTCGTATGTGTCGCCAAAACGAGGGAATTCTGTGTTTAGATCTTCCTTGAAGCGGTCGGTGTCGAACAGAACGCGGTCGAAGTCTATTCCTATCTTCATTTCACATCGCCGTCTTTCAGAGTCTTTCCGGAGGGTACGTTTTCTGCCACTTTTTCTCCACTGTCCGTTGCTGATCTGAACCCTATCTTTCTTCCCGGCTTTATCGAGTTGTTTACACCTATCTTTGCTTCAGAACCTATAATTGCTCCCAGTTTCTCCCTCCCGGTGTCGTGCATATCTCCCTTCACAATCATCTTGACACCTTTTTCATCGGCTCTGAGATTGGCGGTTTTCGTTCCTGCCCCGATATTCACGTTTTTCCCTATGTAGGAGTCGCCGATGTAGCTGAAGTGTGGTACTGCGGAGTTTTTCCGGATGACAGAGTTTTTGATCTCGGAGTTTCCGATCTCCACGTTTTCCTCCAGAACCGTTCCGCCTCTAATGTAACTGTTCGGCCCAAGTTCACAGCCTGACTTTATTATCGCCGGGCCTTCGATCACGCAGTTCTCACCGATTTCAACACCGTCTTCTATCTCAACTTTTCCTCTGACAACTGCTGAATCCGGTAATTCGGATTCTATAGTTCTATCCGGTTTCAGAAGTTTTTCGTTAGCATTGATTAACTGCCACGGGTAACTGCAGGGTATCCACCTGTCCGCCTTAACTACTTCCACGGTCTTGTTTTGGATATATTTTTTGAGCGCATCAGTGATCTCGTACTCTCCTCTCTCCGATTTCCCCACATTTTTCAGGGTCTCGAAAAAACCTTTGTCGACCGAGAAACAGCCGGTATTGACAAGCTTTGAAGGCGGATCGTCAGGTTTCTCAGTTAAACCCTCGATCTCTCCATCATTTTCATCGTAAACTCCGTAGTTGCTCGGCTTCTCTGCTCTAGAGGCCAGCACCGAGCTGGGATTCCGGATAACTTCCATTATTTTCTCGCCGTAGATATCATCCCCGTTGAGCAGAACCGCAGAATCCTCGATATAATCTTCTGCCTGAAGTGCTGCGTCCGCAGTTCCAACCGCTTCCTCCTGCTCTACTATTTTCACTTCCGTACCGGAGAAATAATTTTTGAACTGCTCTATCCTATATCCTGCGACAACTATGATTTCGTCAACTTCACTCTCTATAAGATCTATGTTGTGCTGGATTATCGGCTTCCCTGCGACAGGTAGAAGAGGCTTTGGAGTGTCTTCAGTTAAAGGCCTCATCCTTGTTCCCTTTCCCGCTGCCAGAATTACTGCTTTCATATTCTGTTTTTAGATGTTTGATAGTTTAATATCTCAGGCTAAATCAGGATCAAAAGAACCGCCGCTAAAATTGTTATTGCTCCTAGTGCTTTCCGGATTAATTCCTTCTCTCTGAAGTATCTTCCTCCTACAAAAATCCCTAGAATACCGGAGATCTGTTTGATTATAGTTACTTCAGATGCTGAAATATACGAATATGCATATATTGTTACAACAGCTCCCAGAGATGTTAAAACGGCTAGAAGAATAATATTTTTGTCCAAGTAGTACTCTTTTTGAATACTTATCGATCTCTTCTTCTTCCATATCCAGAATCCTAATAGACCTAGTACGAAGGTAAAGTATGAGAAAAGATATGGATCTGAGTTGGTAGCTCCAAATCTTGATACAATCGCCCAGATTGCGAATATTATAGCCACGAGAATCGAAAGCATTCCGCCTTTGTTCTTCATGTTCTCAACAGGTTCGAGTAAGCCATCGTCAGCAACTAGTATGTATGAGCCTAGAGCTCCTAAAAGAGCACCAAATATCATTACTGGCTGAAAAGTTATTCCGAGAATTAGAGGTTCTAGAAATGCTACAAAAATAGGTGTTGTCTGTCTTAAAGACTCTGTCACAGAAAAATCCGCAATTCTCATCGCCTCTATATATAGGTAGGTAGTAGAGATTACTACCCCAGTCGATATTAGTAGTGCCGTAATAACTCCTATAGACCAGTTAAACCCGTTTAGATAATAAATAAAAGCTGCAATTGGGGATAGAAATATGGTGCCGTAGAGCTGTCCCAAATATCCAATTTCGATAGACCTCAGATCTGAAGACACTAACTTTCTAACTGACTCTCTTAACGTTGATGTTACAGCTGAGATAAGAGCAATAATTACTCCAATCTGCATACTATAGAACTCACTTAATCGGATTTATATTTACTTGCTGATCTCGCCGAGGTCAGTTCTTGCATCTGGTACGAACTTCACGCCGTAGATCGAATTGTTCATTTCGACGAAGCTTCTTGGGCCGATAAAGGATTCTCTGATAGCTGTGTTTGATTTGATGTCGGCTTCCTCTGCCAGGACACAGCTCTCCACATGGGTGAAGGGGTCGACTATATTTTTCTCGAAAAGAAGCGAGGTGTCGATACTGCAGGATCTTATCTGACTGCCTCTGGAAACTGTGGAACTCCTTACTGATGTGTTGGAGCCGATTACAGAGCTTTCCCCGATAAAGGTTTTCCCTTCTATAACTGTGCCAGCTTTGATCTCTGCGTTTTTCTCCACTACTGCTTTTCCTTCTATCTCAGCTTCTTCATGCACCTCTGCATCTTTGTGTATCTCTGTTTTAGTTATCTCATTTTCTCTTTTAGCCCTATCTGCTTTCCAGAGTTTTCTGTTTGAACCGATGTCAATCCAGTAGTTTTCAACCATTTCAAATCTGACTTCGTGGTTTTCGACCATTTTCTGGACTGCATCGGTTAGATCTTTCTCTCCTTCCATCTCTTCAAGTATATCGAATATTTCCGGGCTGAAGACGTACATTCCTGTGTTAACCAGTGTGTTTTCCGGGTCTTCCGGTTTCTCTGTTATGCTTTCCACTCTGTCATTTTTTATGCTCAGAACGCCGAACTTTTCAGGGCTTTCCTCGGTATCCGCCAGAACTGTGGCGTCGGATTTGTTTTCCCTGTGTTTTTCGAGAAGTGCGGATATATCCTGGCTGGAAGTTACTACATCACCGTTTATGACAGCAAAATCTTCCTGTATGAAGTCGCATGTCTCGACGGCTCCGCCTGTACCGTTAAGCTCTTCCTGGGTTACGACGTTAACGTTTGTGTACTCTTCGAACTCCTCTCTGAAGTTTTCCTCCCTGTAGTTCGCAACTATGTATATGTCGTCGACTCCTTCTTCCTGTAGGTCGGATATCAGGTGTTTTACTATAGGTTTACCCATAACCGGTATCATCCCTGTCGGCTTTGACTCGGTGAACGGGTAGAGCGATTCCTCTTTTTTGGCGCACGGTATAACTGCTTTCATTCTGTCATCCTGCGATTTTTTCAGATTCCTCAGCTTCAATAACCTTTCCGTCCTCAACTACCAGGCTTTTGATTTTGTCTTGAGATTTCTCCAGCTCTTCGAAGTAGTCTCTATCGTAGTTTATAGAGTCTTTAATATCAAATAAGCCGTTCATGAAGATGTCTATCTCCTTGTCTCCGATTATTTCCTCGTCTTTTCCACCTGCATGGAAGACTGCTTTCTCCAGCACCCGGTAGAGCTGGTCGTGCAGAAGGTTTTCCAGTTCTATCTCCTCACCTGTTTCGAGATCGAAAAGCTTGCTGTGGAGCATATCTCCGGCAAGGTTTCTATCTCCTCTTATTATGAAGAACCTGCATTCCTCGTTTACGTATGCTTTCTGCTTTATTTCCGAGTACTGTCTCCTGAAGAATCTGTGGCCGGTTTTCTCCTTCAGGCTCTGTGAGGCAAACATAGCTTCCTCGCTCAACCCCATCCAGCTTGAGTGCAGTTTAAGTTTCGAGTTCCCGCATGAAAATTCGGCTTTTGTCATTCCTGTTGCGGTTTCCTGACTTACTTTCTCGGTGTAACCGCTGTACATGCCGGTAAGTTTCTCGCTTTCAGGGGTTTTCGGGTGGAAGTAACGGCATTCGGTGCTTTCAAGCTCCATGTCCAGGTCTACTCCTGCTTCTTCCAGCAGGTCAAGCGCGTAGATTTCGTGAACCATTTTGTCGAGAATGTCTCCACCTTTTACTCCAAGTCTGGCGGTGTTGTCGAGGGCTTTCTCTACGCCGATGGAGCTTTCTCTGAAGACCTCTATCTCCTCGATATCTCCTTCTTCAATTAATTCAACTGCCTTTCTAACTACAGGACTTTCCCGCTCAATGAAGTCGGCTTTCCACATCGCCTCACCGTTCTGTGAGAGCTTTTTCTCTCTCATATGCTCTCCACGGTTCATTGAAGGCGGTTTTTCAGCTAGATGGAAGAAATCATTTTGCATTGACTGATAGATATGCTCGGCATGGTCGGTTGTCGATCCGGCATCGTATATCATTACCTGTGTTTCAGGCTCCTGACCATGTTTTCTAGCGTCGGAGTACATCTCCTCGGTTCTCTGGAATGTCTCTATCTCTATACCGTTTATCTCAGCGAACTGCTCCGCGCTCTCCAGAAGTTCGTAATCTTTTTCGCATACACCGCAAAGCTGTATTTTATCGAATTCACGGGAAAGCTCTACGAGCTTGTCGAAACCGTGTCGGCCGAAGTCTCCCAGCCCTATCTGGTAGATTTTTACTTCATCCATGTCTAGAAATTGGAACTGATCGGTTTAAAATGAACGGCTCAGGGGGAGGTGTTTCACCTCTTAGCTTTCTTCTCCTGAGCGACTTTTAGAGCTGTCTGGTAGTGCCTGACACAGAGAACGGAGATATCCTGCTCTGTCTCATGCACATGAACTCCTCTCATTTCACATCCGTTTATACTGCAACTCACCACACACCACTATGTTGTTATTAGTGAGTAAACAATAAATAAGTGTGGTTATTTCAGCTTCTCAGCAGTCTCCTGGGCAAGTTCTCGGTCGTAATTTTCATCTTCAATTTCAGAGATTATATCATCTACAGAATTCATCCTCTTGCTGTAAAGGTGTGATAAGGAAGCCAATCCTAGAGCCCCCGTGAGAGAAGCGGTTGCGGCTATAAGGCCTATTTCATCAGGACTGTATCCTGCTACAGGCTTCATTACTTCGGGTAGGTATTTGTGACTGACTACTCCGGCTGGAACCCCCAGGGGCGATGCCAGGCCATATTTCATACTGGTCTCTCTGGAGTCTCTTGATTCATCATCTAGAGCTGTCTTCACCTGTTCCAGAGATTCAAACCGCCTTCCAGCCCCCCTGATACCTAGTTCAAGATTAATCATTTCCAAGTAATCTTCCTCTTCAAAGACTTCAAGATCTTCCATAGCAGAAATTTAACCTCCAGATATTTATCTGTTGTCACTAACTGATAGGCATGGCCAAAACTCTCAGTGCTAGGGGATACTCTGAGGAAGAAGTTCGGATCATCGAGAATATTGTTGAGGATTCAGACTATCTTGGGAGTAAATCAGATTTCATAAGAACCACATCTCAGTACGCGGTAGCCAAGAACTTAGAGTCATTTGAGCCGACTGTAGACAATTTTGAGGAAAAAATCGATGAACTGGGCCTTGACCAGCTTAGTTTCGATAAACTTAACTACTTTGATACCCTAACCTCGGCCTATACATTAGCTGAAGATCCCGATATCACTGATGGGGAATACAGGAATATGATGGGTGAGCTGGCGGAGCGGAGGCTAAAGGAAGATTTTCCGGACAGCAGTCTAACAGAAAATTTACTTGAATAACTCCAACCCTATTTAAAACTTAAGCCCCCGTTCTTGGGTATAAGAGGTAGTTTAAAATGGGAGATAGACCTGCAAGCATCTACAGAGAGAAACCGAACCAGCCGTACACAAGACAGTCACAGAAAGGAAAAGATAATTATATCAGCGGAGCACCGGCTCCGAGAGTCACACAGTACGACATGGGAGCACGAAACACAGAGTTCGAGAAATCCGTAGTCCTACAGGTAGAGGAAGGATGCGGAATCAGATCAGAGGCTCTCGAGGCTGGAAGAATCGCAGCTAACTCCCACCTCAGCAAAGTTCTGGATCCTGAGGAGGAGTACTACATGAAGATTCTGCCTTACCCGCACCATGTTCTCAGGTACCACCCTCTTGCCGGTATCGCACAGGCAGACCGTTACTACGAAGGTATGCGTAAACCGTTCGGACGGCCGATCGGAAGAGCAGCACTTGTAGACGACGATCAGACAGTTTTCCGGGTAAGAGTAGATGAGGGAGACCAGCAGGAAGCAAAGAAAGCTCTCGAGCGAGCTAACCACAAGATGCCTGTATCCTGTAGAGTCAAGATCGAAAAATAAATTTTCTTCCTCATTTTCCAAACTCTTTGTTTTTCCCACAGTTATTAATTTCTCCATTCTCCAATACTGGCTATGGTTGAATGGAAAGGCCGGCTGGAAGGAGAAGTGGGAGAAAAAGCACAGATGCTTGATAAAATTGAACGGTTTCCGGTTCCCAACTTCTTTGTGATAACTTCAGAAGAGCTTGAGCAGATCTTCAATGGAAAAGCATCCTCAGAGCAGATACTTAATGCAAGCATAGGATCTGAGCAGAAAGGCGAGATCAAGGACGCCTACAAAGACATCGGCATGAGCTCCGAGGTCAGAAACGCAGCCGGAAGAGCGAAAAACCTTGTAGGCGGTCAGAGGAATAACCAGCTGGTCTCCATCAGAGTATCAGAAAACGGAAGGAGTTCAAAGTACAGATTGAATATTGGATCTTCCAACCTGTTTGACGCTATAAAAGACGTGGCAAGCTCCTATTATGGAAAAGAGCAGGAAATGCCTTCGCTGATAGTTCAGAAAATGGTTGAGCCTGAGTTCTCCGGATCAGTTATTTTAGGTGAACGCGGTGAACCGGATCTTGTGGAGGTGGTTGAAGGACTTGGAACCTCGCTTGAAGAAGGTGAGAACCAGCCGTATTTCTACACACGCGACGCCGGAGAGATCGATTCCAAGAAACCGGAGGAGCATCTTAAGGTCTCCAGAAATCCGATTAACGGAGATGACAGGGAGAAAAAGGTTGAACCGGAACTGCCATTCGAGAAAACTGATATCGACGATCTTCTTGAAAAACTGGGGTCAGAAGGACTGAATATCAAGTTCGCTTACAAGAGAGGAGATTTCCATATTGTTGACGCCTGGAAGGAAGAAACCGAGCATGAGGTTCTGAAAAATCCTGAGATCCAGGGTGTTAAAGTTTCAGAAGGTGATATTAGCGGGACAGTAGGCCAAGAAATAACTTATTCCGAGAAAACACTGCCTCCAGAGGATTACAGAAAACATTTGGTTGCCCGCACAGGCGGTTACACCAGCAGAGACGCGGAAAAGGCTCGACAGCAGGGAAAAACAGCAGTCTTCAGCTTCACGGAGAAGCTTGAGCCCGGTCAGAGGATAAACATGCAGGAGGATAAAAACTCCAGGAATGAAAGACAGTCCAGAATGGATGGCGGGAAGAGCGATGACTTCCCTTTCTCACAGAAACCTGATTCCTCCGGTAAAAAAGTAGAAAATCCAGAGGCAGGTGTTCTGGCGACAGAGGTACTGCCGTTGAACCCTAGAAACGGAAGAGGTGTTTTCACATCACCGCCCTACGGAGAAGGATACAATCTGACGGATCGACCCTCGGACGAAAACGATTTCTCCAGGAAAAGCTACGTCGACAGCTGTGAGAAAGCTTTCCTGTTTGAACAGGATAGACTGATGCTTGATGTAAGAAAGCTCGGAAAGGAGAAGAAAGAAGTTATGGCCTATCTGGATGCAGATACCAAGGTTTTGATCGTCGGAAACCCGGAGCTAGAGGTGCTTGTGGAAGCTGTTCGGAATGGTTTTGAAGCGGTTTCATGTGAGAAACGTTTCATCGACGATCTGAAAGCAAAAATGGCAAGAGCGGAGAAAAAATTCATGCTGGAGAAACTTCAGGAACTGAACTGATCCAAAAGCCCTGACTAATATCTAATTCTTCTCAGGTAATCAGATCTAACTAAAAAAGTTGCTGATCCAGTTCTAAGTATGAGCCAGGATCAAAAGCAGGAGAGAGCACAGTTCAACTATGAAACTTTTGATGAAATCCTTGAAGAGATCAAGGAGAAAGACTACGATAAAATCGGGCTTCAAGGGCCTGATGGAATCAAACCACAGATAGTTGATTTTGCATCAGATCTTCAGGAAGAAGGTTTTGAAACAGTGATTGTAGGTGCTTCAACTTTCGGTGCCTGCGGGATCGCAGATGAAAAGGTCAAGAGAATGGGTGCGGATGCCCTAATCCATGTCGGTCACACAAGATTTCTACACCCTGAGAAAGCGGATATGAAGGACTACGATGTTTTCTACCTGCCTTACAGAGAGAACCGTGATCTGATGAGTGTCCTGGAGGAGCACTATGAAGAGATTCCAGAAGATGAAACACTGGGTTTAGTAGGAGTTACTCAGTATATGGATAGAGCTGAGAAAGCACGCGACTTCCTTGAAAGCAAAGGCTACGAAGTTGTTGAAGGTAAGACAGGGCTTCGAACCTCAGAGCCGGGACAGGTACTGGGATGTGACGCAGGCGCAGCTCACAACATCGCCCACAAAGTCGATGCTTTCGTCTTCCTCGGCTCCGGACACTTCCACCCTTCACAAGTATCAGAGGCAGGGAAGAAAGTGTATGTAGTGGATCCATACGAAAAACATATCTGGATAGAACCCGCTAACTCTCTTGACGACGAGATGCAGGCAGAGTACGCCCGCGTCCTGAAACATAAAGACGAGGAAAAATGGGGTATTGTAACCTCCTCGAAAAAAGGCCAGAACTACATGAGAGCAGTTGAGATAGCCAAGGAGAAACTGGAGAAACATGGAAAAGATGTCTATGTCTTCGTTGAAGACAGGATTTTTGAAGCAGACTACAAAGGCTACGGCATCGATATCTATGTCAACTGCGCATGTCCCCGCATGACAAAGGACTGGCAGGATCTATCATTTGTATCACCTAGAGCCCTTCAGGTTCTGGATGACGACTTTGGGGACGAGGAGTAACCGGAAGATTTATCTACTGGCGTCCAAATTATAATTATGTCGACGGATACTGTGGACAATTGGGTTTCTGAATGGTCTGAAAAGGTTGATTCCTTAATTGAAGAGGTAAATGGAGACGAGATTAGAGTTGATCCGGACGATTATTCTGTAAGAGAGCTTCAAAACGGAGATTATGTCATAAGCACTCCGGGAAAAACATACCTGGTGTCTGAGGATAATATATCTGAACATCCAAAAGGTAGAAAAGCTGAAGGATATGATCTATATGACCAGGATATTGAGGAAGAGATTCGGGAAATGCTGGAGGATCAACTCCAGTAATCTTTATCTAGAAGCTTCTCTCTATCCTCTACCTTTTCTTTTTCTCTAATCAGTCTCTTGATCTCCTCCTGACCCCGTGTGAAACCAATCATTACAGCTCCAACCAGGCGGTCATCGTTGAAAAATAGTCTGCGGTAATGGTCTTCTCCCTCATACTTTCTCGAAACCGGTTCGCCGTTCCAGTCGCCAATCGCTAGGAACTGGGCGCTGAAATGACCTACACCGTATGTATTCACATAGTCAAAGTCTTCATCTTCACCAGCCATGTTTTTTCCAGCTGTCTCCCCCATCTCCTCTGAGTGATCCCAGGAACCGTTTACAGTTCGTTTCTCGAAAACCGGGGAGTAGTACTCCACCATGTTGCCCGCTGAGTAGATATGCTCACTGGAGGTCTGAAGATTTTCATCAGTTTTGATCATCTCCGAACTGTTTTTCTCGACATCGAGTATATCAGAGTTCGGTGTCTGACCTATAGCAACAGCCACAGCATCACATCCATATTCCTCACCATTGCTTGCCTTGACCTGTTTAATCTCACCGTTCTCGGCTTCAAACTCTTCTACAACGGTATCAGTTATAATTTCAACGCCTTTTTCCTCAAGTTTTTGATGTATGATTTCGGCGCCTTTCTGATCGAGTCCTCTGCTCCACCAGCACTCATCTTTGATCAGATAGTAGGTCTCTGCATCGTTCTGGGCATAAGCCATCGCAAGGTCAATCCCGAGTAAACCTCCGCCGGCAACAACCGCTTTATCTGCTCCCTCAGCGGATTCTTTGATTGTTTCCGCATCATCCATAGTCCACATGTAGTGCAGGTTGTCAAATCCTGTGTCCTGTGGAAGCTTTCGTGGGGAACCGCCTGTCGCGATTAAGAGTTTGTCGTACTCAAAGCTTTCTCCATCTTCTGTCTTCACTTTCTGATTATCTTTATCGACATTTTCTATCCTTGTTTCGAGGCGGAGATCGATATCTCTCTTTTCGTACCAGTTTTCATCGTGAACCCGGGTGTACTGTTTTGGAAGTGTGCCTTTCATGTAGGTCTTCAGCATGATCCGGTTGTACAGGGGTTCGGACTCCTCTGTGAAAATCTTTATCTCAGCTTCTTCATCATGTTCTCTGACCTCTTCTGCTGCTGTAGCCCCTGCTATCCCATCTCCGATTATCACATGCTTCATACGGTATCATCTTTTCGCCATCTATTTATTTCCCTTTCTCCACAAGATACCATTCTCCGTTCCATGAAAATACGTATTCTAGAGCTGCTTTGAGAGCGATCAGGCCGGAAACCAGCAGTATGATGAAAGTGAAAAGTGAGAAGAATCCGATGAAATCTATTCCCTCGATTTTTCTGTCGCTGGCAGATACTATGATTGGGGCGAGAGCTGTTACCAGTATAGGGAGCAGGTAAAACACTTGGAGCCCAAGCACGACCAGTACAAAGAAGTTGGAGAACAGTATAAGTATCAGTATCGGGAATGTGAAGCTGAAAAAGGATCTGAGTAGTGAGAAAACTTCTTTTCTTCTCGGTGATTCTCTATAATCTCTTTTCAGGCCTTTATGGAAGATCTGCACTACCCCCATCAACCATCTTTTTCTCTGGTTCCAGAAATCTTTCCAGGTATGAGGAGCCTCCATCAGGTTTGTGTATCTTCTGTCGGACTTGACAGGAATATCGTGTCTCCAGCATTTGTGCGCGAAATCAATATCTTCCGTAAGCATATCATCGTAGCCGTTCGCTTTCTCCCATGCCTCATCTGTCAGGATTGTAGACGAAGACTTGGCATACGGGAATCCCAGAAGTCCCTGAAGCTTGTAAGCTGCGTGGAAAATTGCCCGCTCGCAGTAGCTGAATTTTTCAACTAACCCGTCCGGTATAGGTACTCTTCTGCCCTGGAAAACCATGTATTTAGTGCCTTTAAGGTATCCTATTCCATGACCTATGAAGTCCTCGCTAACAACCTCGTCAGCATCAAAAATAGCGAAGTACTTTGAATCACGTTCCTCAAACACTGTGTTTATAGCGCCGGCTTTTGAACCCGGATATTTATTGATAACAACTTCGCAGTCCAGCTTTTCTGCTGCTTCGATACTCCTCTCGTCACCCTCTTCACATACGACATTTATCCTCAGATCATTGTAGTTTGACTGTTGAAGACTTTCTACAGATTTGTGGAGTACATTGTGGTCTCTGTAGACCGGTACTATAGCTTCTACCGGGTCGCTGTTGTTTACAGGCTCTCTCTTTTCTCCCAGATGAAGTTCCTTGTAAAGAAGGAAGCAGGCGAATAGAGTTGTCAAACTGAACCCTATGCTGGAATAAAGCGCCTCTATAGTGCTTATTCTAACAACAAAAAAGAACAGGTCAAGCGATCTAGTAACAGGGCTTAATCCTTCGATAAAACCCCATAGGAGCATGATGACTGAGATAAGTCCGAACATCGCGTACTCCACGGACTTTGCTAATCCCATGTTTAACCGTGAGATGGAATGCTTAAAAATATAGATGGAGAACTCGTACCTGCTGGATAGTCCAGCTTTCCGGCTACTCCATTATTATAAATGTTACAGCCTAATCCGGTTATACTAGCTTAAGCGGAGCTGGTGTAGTCTGGCCCATCATATCACCCTGTCACGGTGATGACCCGGGTTCAAATCCCGGGCTCCGCGCTCTTAATTTCTGTTCAGGTAAATCCTTCATATCCAGCGTCGTCATCTTCGATATCGACTTCTTTATGATCTGTGAAATCTCTGCTTTCCAGATCTGTGTTCTCTTTCTGTTCTTCGGTTTCTACGTATCCATCCATTATATCTTCAATGGTTTTCCTATCTTCTTCAGAACTGTAACCTGGGTTCTCTGCTCCGGTTTCTTCCTTTTCGTTCTCAGGTTCGAAAGGGTATAGTTCGGTGAGGGATTCACTGAAACAGCTGTATATTTCATCGGTCGGTATTTTTGAGATCTGCGCCACATACGGGTTGCCGGCGATTTCTTCCAGTTCATCCCTGTATCTTTCTCGGACTTCTCCAATCTGCCAGGTCACAGGTGTGGAGTTGCCGAACTTGAAATCTTCCTCAAACCGATCATCCGGTATTTCCAGGTAGTTCGATAGATCTGACATTATTTCCCCAATTCTGGGGCTGGAGAACTCTACCCAGTAGCTTGTTTTCAGCTCTTCTGAGATTTTGTCTGTTTTCTGATAGCTGGAATCGGATTCAAGGATAAATTTTGCCATCACCTGGAATTCGCCGGGATGCTTTCTTCCTTCTCCAGGCAGGAAGTACGAGTTTGTTTTACCTGACCGATTAACCTCTATTTCCCCGCTTTCCTCAAGTCTCTCAACCGTGCTTTTGACCTTGGTCTGGCTGAAACTCGCTTCTTCTATCAGTTCCTGCTGTTTCCCTATATAACCGCCTTTCTCATCCAGTATTCTGATTACTTCTTCCCCTGAATTTTCAGATTCCGACATACCGCGTTTATTTTACTTCAAATTATTTATTTCTGTTCGAGGTATCTGACTTCTTTTTCTATCGGAAAAATCGCCAGATAGATTTATGCTTGAGCATTTCTAGAAGTTTTGGGAGTCAAGAGCTCTATAGGAAATTTGTGTTGATACTGTTTGCTGTGATAAGGCTGAAGCTAATAACAGGCTAAATAAAGAAAAATTTTGGGTGTAAGCTGAAAGACCAGTTTATGCTGTGCTTTCGGCTGTTAGATTTTCAGGTCTCTCCTCTTCCCGGATTTCGACCGGTATAGAAGTTATGACCTGTAGTTCTAGTTCCATGTGTTTTCCCCTCCCGGATGGTTGAATTAGGGTCGGCGAAATATAAAGGATGATGTCTTTGTCTACATGTCCAAGAGTAGTAGAAAAAGAGAAAGAGAAAATGAGGGTATAAATTAGCTGAAAGTAGTTGATATTTTCCCGTAACGGCTCTCTACATCGCTCCAGTCAACTACCTGGAAGAAATTATCGACGAAGTCTCCTCTGTCAGGGCCGTAGTCATGGTAGTAGCTGTGCTCCCAGACATCGACCGCTAGGATTGGATGCGCACCCCAGACTGCTCCCTCATCGTGGCGGTCAACCGTGACATTGTGGAGCTCGTCTTCTCGAGGGATGTATACCAGCAGTGCCCATCCAGAAGCGCTTGAAGCTGCTGCTTTGAATTCTTTTTTCCAGTTCTCGTAGCTTCCGAAGTCTTCCTCAATTTTGTCTATTAGCTCTCCTTCCGGTTTTCCTCCACCGTTGGGACTCATGTTTTTCCAGAAAATCTCGTGAAGTACGTTTCCACAGTAGTTGTGGGTGAAGCTGTTTAGGATCGAGCCTGTTGAGGAGAAATCTCCTTTTTCTCTCTGCTCATCCAGTTTTTTCTCGGCCTTGTTCGCTCCGTCAACATATCCCTGGTGGTGTGTGTCGTGGTGCCATTTCATCACTTGTTCTGATATATGCGGTGTTAGAGCATCGTATTCGTAAGGTAGTTCGATTAGTCCGTATTCTGCCATTGTTTGATTCACCTGTTGAAGTATTGGCTCCGGATTGTCTTAACATTTGTTATTCAGACTGATCTAGATAAGACATTTAATTTCTGCAGAGAAGATATTTTTCTATGGATAAAGTGGCAGTTGTTACCGGTGCAGGACAGGGAATTGGAGAAGCTATAGCTCTCAGGTTAGCTGAAGAAGGTTACAGAGTCGCTGTAAACGATAAATATGGGGAGAAAGCAGATTCAACAGTTAAGGATATAGAGGATAATAGAGGCGAGGCTGTTGCTGTTGAAGCCGATATAAGCAGATCAGAAGGTAGGGAGAAAATCCTTGATGAAACACTTGAGGCTTTCGGCAGGGTTGATCTGCTCGTGAACAATGCCGGTGTTCAAACCACTACTCCCTTTCTCGAGCTTGACGAGGAAGAATGGGACAAGGTTTTAGATACTAATTTGAAGGCTACCTATTTTTTGAGCCAGCTGGTCGCTCGACACATGGTTGAGGAAAATATTGAGGGCGATATAGTCAATATCAGCAGTATTCATGAAGATACACCTCGGCGGAACAGGAACCACTACGATGCTTCTAAGGCAGGAATTAGGATGATTACGAAAGATATTGCTCTGGAGCTTTCAGACCATAATATCCGGGTTAACGCTGTTGCTCCCGGTTTCATAAAGACTCCTATGAACCAGGATGTTCTGGAGTCGGAGGAGGAAGTGGAGCTGTGGGAGAGGAATATACCGGCAGGGAGACTTGCTGAACCGGAAGAGGTCGCAGAGGTGGTCAGTTTTCTGGCATCAGATAGCTCGAACTATATCACAGGAGAGTCGATCACTGTTGACGGAGCTTTAAGTCTTTCAACTATGGAGAATATTTTCTAAACCTAGTCTTTACAGAAAGAAAAATTGAAAGAAGAAAATGTTTCCGGCTTTACTGGGATGTGTTGCCGGAAGGTTGCTGTTGCTGCTGTTGAGCCTGCGTGATCAGATCGTCAATGTTTCTGTAGGACTGCTGTCCAAATGCGTTTGTTGCAGGGAACAGAAGTTCTCCGTCAGGGCTGATGAAGTAGCTCTGAGAACCGGATCTTGTTCCGTTCTCTGTCTCAACTGTGCTGTTTATTGTGGCGTAGAACATACCGTTTCTATCTGTAACGGTGATTGAATCAGGCTGTGTGCCTGTAGCCTCAAACAGCTGGTTGAGAGAGTTCCTAACTTCTGCCTGGCTTCCGCTGTCCGCCATGTTGAATGCAAATCCAGCGACAAGTCCGATCACCAGTCCTGCAAGTACTCCTCCGACTAGAACCTTTTCCCTGTCGAAGCTACCTAGAAAACCTCCTTCAGTCTCCTGTTCGATATTCTCTACTACTTGCTCTTCAGCTTCTTCAAGTTTCTCGATCTTCTTCTCAAGAAATTCCTTAACTGTTTTCCTGTCATCTCCCTCTTCTTCGAGGTCGAGCAGTTCCTGGTAATCTGCGTCCTCCAAATCATTGATTGCTTCCTTTACATCGTCAACGTTCTGATCCAGAAGCTCCTTGTAGTCTTTAGACATGTGAATTAATTATCCGGATAACCCTTTTATAAATTAGGCGCTGTCACGCCGGTTTTACAGGGTTTTTATATCTTTCTCGCGCCCGGGCAGGAGAATTGGTGAAGACTGGAAAATGGTTTTTAAGCCATTATCTTGTCTTTCCAGTCCTTGCTGTCAAGTTCGTCCTCAGTGTCTCTGTCTCCCTGTGTCTCTGCATTGTACTCTCTGATGCACTTAGTGCATTTGTTCATGCCCTGGTGTTCGGTTATTTCTGCTCTGTTTCCGAACTCCTCTTCGAGTTCTTCGGTTGTTCTTCCACATACTTTGCATTTCATGGTTACATACACAGGTTTGACCGCAACACTTAATAATCTTTCATTGTTTTCCAGTAACAACAACATCTGGTTTAAGTATGTATCCGTCTTCCTGTGATGTGAAAGGAGAAATTTTCACAGGTGAGGGAAAGGCATCAGAGTTTCTCCAGATAGAAGAGTACCAGAATTTCATCGAGGAAGAGGCCGGCTTCGAACCCTTTCCAGGCACACTAAACCTGAGAGCGGATGTTGAGACGGTTGAGAAGTTCAAGCAAAAGGCCCGGATTCATAAGATGGACGGATTCACTAGGGAGGGGAAAGAGTTTGGAGGCCTGAAAATTTTTCTTGGAGAAATTAAAGGCTTGAAATGCTGTATAGTGGAGCCAGAGCTTACCAGGTACGGTGAAGATGTGGTTGAGGTGTGTGCTCCTGTCAAAATCCGATCCCGCTTCGATTTAGGGGATGGAGACAGTGTCAAAGTTGAGCCTATCAGCTGATTCCGGCTTTAAGCGCTCTTAAAAGTTGATCCAGCTAGTTCATTTAGAAATCTAATAGAGAGTGATCGAACTGAAGAAATGTGCTAGAAAAGGATGCAGTAACCACAGCCTTCTCGGTCTCTGCAACCGCTGTACAGATGAAAGAGTTGATCTCCAGATCTAGGGATCTGAGCAGTCACGGATAAAGCCACAGTTCCAGCATTTAAGCTCGCAGGCAACAAACTTCCCCATCTGTGAACCACACCGCCAGCAGTTTTTCTCAGCCATTTTCCTACAGAACCGGTTCGATTAAACCCCCATCTTCCGAACTATTCGAGCTATCCGAATCACCGCCGTCCAGCAGACCTCCAGAATCCGACTCCGAGTCATTACCTGATCCACTGAATCCAAGGCCGAGCGACTCCTCTTCACATCCCTGGAACTCTGAATCAGTCTCCTGATCATCTACAAGTATACCTGTCTGGAAATTGAACCCACAGCTCAAACCCCCATTTCGAGGTATCTGAAGTGTCTGACCGGCTACATCAAAACCAAGCCTGAAGTTGATCTCTCCCTCGGTCTGCTCATCCTGGGCTGCGTGGCTTACAAACCATTCATCGATCTTCTCGTTAGACATATCAACACGCAGAGTAACTTCTTGGGTTTCTCCCGGCGGTATAACACCGTTTTCAGGAGCTTTTGTAACTGTTACCTCGTTCGCCTGCCATTTTGCTAGTTCGACAGAGTTCATGTTGAGCTCCCCGTTGAACTGTGGAACCGGTATAGGGTAACTGTTCGGGTTTCTCAGCTCAAGGTCGACAATCAGCGGTGTGGATTTTCTAGTTACCTTTCCAAAGCTTGCGCTTCCATCAACTATCTCAATATCTGTCTCCGTTATTTCAGCGCCTGTCGGACTCCAGGAGTACGTTCCCTCGATCTGGCCTACAGCCTGATTCATCTTCGACTCCAGATCTGTCTCAATCTCGTCGGAGTAGCTTATCCCATCTACCGTAAAGGAACGGTTCAGAGCCATGAAGTCAATGGTAAGCGGGACCTCAAGCTGTGATACCTCACCGTTTCTCATGTGGCTGACCCACCATTCCGGAACTTTCTCCGGCTTCAAAGTGGTTTCAACTTCAACAGTGTTATTCTCCTCTGAATCTATCTGAAGTCCTTCCTTGAAACCTTCAGCCAGCGCTATATCATTCATTTTAACCCTGTAAGCTATACTCAGGCTGGACATGTTCACACCGAAGGAGTTCGGGTTGTAAACGTATCCCTGACTTGTGATATTTATTGAATCCTCGGTCACAGCACCCCAGTCACCTCGATCCTGAAGGCCGTACTGAGGTTTGTCAACAGCCACTGCAACTCCGCCTCCTATAACAGCTAGTACTCCGAGCGCTCCGAGAACTTTCTTTGAAAGTATCATATTTACTTTTTCCATGTAGAAGATTAAAACATCTTTCTGCTCAGTACCACTCAGGCTCTGAAATCTTGATATCGCCGTACACCTTTACCTGACATGAAAGTCTGAAATCTCCTTCCAGAACTTCTTCCCCCTGGAACCGTCTTAAAGTGTTTTTCTCATCTTCCTGCATATCAGAGATATTCTCCGATCCGTCCTCTATCTTGATACGGCAGGTAGTACAGTTGCAGAAACCTCCACAGGCGTGCATCCACTCGACTCCTCCTTCCAGCAGAGCGTTTAAAACATCCTGACCGTCCTCACATTCAACTTTCTCGTCCCTGTCGACAACTTCTATTGTATGAGTCATCTTGCTGTTTTTGATTCTTGGTAGTCAGATTTTTATCCTTCAGAGATAGGATGCGGAAAGCCCCAGAAGCAGTGAGAGCAGAAGCAAAGCCCACATCGCCAGCGAGAACCTGTTAACGTTCTCCAAACCATCTTCTCCTACGAACTCGGTTGTGAAAGTTTCAAGCACAAGCCCTCCATCCAGTGGCTTGATCGGCGCCATGTTAAACAACCCTATCAGGAAGTTGAGGAAAGCTACAGTGGTCAGCATGGAAATAAACCAGCTTAAACCACCTTGATAATCTGAGTACTCCTCGTTTATCGTGTTCTGCTGACCCATCAGTATACCGATATAGCCATTTTCGTGGCCTTCTCTTTCAACAGCTGTTAGTGTGAAATTACCTTCAGAAGTCCACATGCTGACTTCTTCACCAGCTTCAATTTCCCCGGTTATTGATCTTAGCTGGTCGAATGATTCAATTTTCTCACCGTTCACAGCGATTATTGTTCCGTTATCCATACCAGCTTCTTGAGCCGGATACCCGTCCTGTGCGTTGTAGAACAGTGTTGGGGATGTAAGTCCGGCTGTTAGACCTGTAGCCAGAACAAAGAATAGCACCGCAGTGATGTAGTTCGCAAAGCTTCCGGCACATAGAACTTTCAGTCTCGACTTCCAGTTACCTACATCCCATGTGGCTTGAGATTCTTCTTCGTCTCCATCTTCTTTACCATACTCATCTTCGTCATCAGGCATCATCTTCTCGCCCTCCGGCTCAACGAAAGCTCCAAGTGGGAGTATCCCGACTATAACCCAGCCAACCGATCTAAGTTCGATGTCCTCGGCTCTCGCTACAATTCCGTGGCTGAGTTCGTGGACTGTCATCATTACAATTATTGAGATAACCCAGTACTCTGCCGGTACAAAACTAACTCCGGCCTGGAAAGTAGTTTCAGAAACAGTTCCAGGAAGAATAAGCGATGGCCCGTTCTGCGCTGACTGTCTAACCGCCATGTCGTAGAAAGTATACAGAAGCATAGCTAGAGCTGCAAAAACACTGACCAAACCTGTGAAAACACCTGCCCAGCCGTAGAAATTCCAGAACCGCGGGAATCTTTTAGCAATCCGATCAATTGTTTTTATTCCCTTCTTGGTTCTCCTGATAAATAGTATAGAGTGTCTCTCCAGCTTCTTATCCCTCCAAACGTATAGTGCTACTGCTGCGAGAAAACCAAGCAGAAAGATAAGGCGGGCATTTACTTCTATCATGTGAAGTTTTCGACTATTCAAGTTTAAAAACTCGATCAATGATTCTTTCGGTGTTTTTCTGCGTACTTTTTCCAATTGTTTTTGAGAAAATCATAGGCTGAAAAAGCATCTAGATCTGGCTTCTCAATCTTAGGTTTCCTTGATTTGAAAAGACAGTCCATGTGGACGTATCCGTGTGAGTAGTCTATTCTAACTATTTCGATTTCTTCCTGAGATGAGTCAGTAAAGTGTATTGTAACTGCAAAATCTCTTATATTCTGGAATGATGGCTTAACTTTTCTAGTAATTGAATAAAATCTTCCTTTATATTTTCCAAGCAGTTCTGTATTCTTTTCCACAACTTTAAGATTAATTTTTATCTTTAATCAATCTATTGATGTGGTAAAGCCACAACAAATATAAGCATTTGAGAATAAAGTAAGAGTATGGAGTCAGAAATAGAAGAAAGAAATTCTAGCGAAGAATCATTCGCCAATAAACTGGCTAAAGCAGGTGAAACCGATTTTTATGTTATCAGTCTTGAAGATGCAGAGAAATTGTTAACTGAAAAAAGAATGGAAATCATTTATGTTCTCAAAAATCAAGAAGTATCTTCTAGTAGAGAGCTTTCTAGGGTTTTGGATAGAGATATTAAACAAGTCTCAGAAGATCTCAATCTATTACATGAGATATCAGTGATTGAGTTTAAACAAAAAGGCAATAGGAAAATACCGCAGCTCAGGCACAAGAATATTTTCATACAGCCAGTAGTTTAGTAGAATATTAAAGAATAGGTCTGATATTGGTTTGTATGTCTCAGGAGAACAAACAGCCGTTATTCTGGAGCGATCAGCTTGCTTTTGGAACTACTAGAAAATTTGATGAAGAGGATGAGTACGTGTGTGCTTCGGGAATCTCTCCTTCTGGTCTTGTGCACGCAGGGAATTTCCGGGAGATAATAACCACCGATTTTGTTGTGAAATCGCTGAAGAATATGGATGAAAACGTCCGTTTTATCTATTCCTGGGACGACTATGACCGATTTCGAAAAGTTCCGGAAAATGTTCCGGACGAGTTCGAGAAATACATCGGTCTTCCGCTGAGCAAGGTTCCTGATCCTGAAGGATGTCATGACAGTTACGCGGAGCATTTCGAGTCGAAGCTTGAGGAAGAACTGGAAGGTATGCACATGGATATCGAGTTTATCCGGCAGACAGAAATGTTTGAGAAAGCGGAGTATGCCGACTTAATCAAGAAATCGATGAATAACAGGCAGAAGATAAAAGCGATTCTGGATCAATACAGAAAAGAACCGCTCGAAGAACCTTATTACCCGCTGAGGGTTTACTGTACAGAGTGCGGGAAGGACTTCACTGAGGTAAAAGATTACGATGGCGAGTACACTGTAGAGTACTACTGCGAGGAATGTGATGACACCAGAGAACTGAACTTCCGTGAGGAAGGCAATGTTAAACCTCCTTGGAGGGTTGACTGGCCGATGCGGTGGCACTACGAAGGAGTTAACTTTGAACCGGCCGGGAAAGAGCATTCGGCAGCAGGAGGTTCCAGAGATACAGCTAACGAGTTAGTTCAGGAGGTTTACAATGATGAGTACCCGGTGCATCAGATGTACGAGTTTGTGACTAAGGACGGTGCCAAGATTTCCTCCAGCAGTGGAGAAAATATTTTCACGGTTTCAATGCTGAAAGAAATTTACTCGCCGGCAATCATCAGGTTCCTTTTCGCCGGTACAAAGCCCAACAAAGCTTTTGAGATCCCATTTGAGACCGAGGAGATTTTCCAGAGGTACGAGAACTTCGACAAGATAGAATCAGCGTACTACAATCCGGAAGAAGCGAAGGACGATAAACAGAGGGAGCAGTGGAAACGTATCTACGAGCTCTCAATGGTTGAAATCCCTGAGGAACAGCCGGTCAGAGTTCCTTTCAAGCATGCATCCTTTATTGCTCAGACAGTTCCAGAGAATCAGTGGAAGGAGAAAGCGGTCAAGTCGCTGAAGAGAACCGACCACATACCGGAGGATATCGATGAGAAAGGTATAGAGCAGATTCTGGATAGACTGGAAAGAGCAAAGAACTGGGCTCAGGACTACGCGCCTGAGGAATACAGATACTCGATCAATTTTGAGGTTCCTGAAGGAGTAATTGAAGATCTTTCAGAAAACCAGGTAGAGGCGGTAAAACTACTGGCTGAAGCTCTAGAGGAGAATGAATACCAGAGTTCTGATGAGCTGGACAGCCTGATCTTCGATGTGAAAGACGAATCAGAGCTGGGAACCGGGGAATTCTTCTCAACAGTATATACCGTGATGCTTTCACGTGAGCAGGGCCCGCGTCTTTCAACCCTGATAATGTCTCTGGGCAGGGAAAAATCAGTAGAAATACTGGAGCAGGTGAATTAATAATCTCAGAAAGCCTTTACACTGTTTTTCAGAGGTTAAATGAAAAACAGTTCGAGATAGGTGAAGACCCAGAGCTAGCAGAGCTCCACATGAAGGCTTCAAGACACTTTGAGCAGGCAGCTGTATACAGAGAAGAGGGAACAAATAGACAGCAGGATTACGAACTTGCATCATCTTTGAGGGCGCTTGAGGCCTTCGACGAGGTAGTGGAAAAGGATAAAGGCAGTACAGAACCTTACTACTAGTATAATGGAAACTGAAAATTTCAACTTCACTGCCTTGAAGCTGTGCGGGGTTTTTGCTGGAGTTTTCGCTCTCCAGATCTTCACTTCTTTCGACCCTGCTTTCAGTGCTTCAAGCTCTCCTTGGTGGAAGTTTTTCACCTCGTTTTTCGGACACGGCGACCTGGAGCATCTAATGAATAATCTGTTTTTCATTGGTTTGTTCGGCTCGATCTATGAGCGTTTCACTTCCTCAAGAATCTTTCTGGCAACTTTTCTTGTCTCCGCTGTCTTCGCCAATCTTTCAGCGTTCATATTCTTTGCTGAAACCTCTATCATCGGAGCATCAGGTGGAGGAATGGGGTTGATGGCTGCGCTGGCAGTTTTCAAGCCTAGAAAGATCGGATTGGCTATGGGAGTGCCGGCTCCGATGTGGCTGGTTCTTGCAATCTATGTACTGATCAATGTCGCAGGTCTTTCAGCGGTTACCGGCACGGCTTATGAAGCACATCTAATGGGTCTTCTCTCCGGAGGTCTGATCGGTCTACAGCTGAGAGAGCTTGAATCTGACAGAAAACATTCGGGAAAGAAAAAGTCTGGCGTGAGGAAACAGGAAAAGGCTGAGGATGACTGGAGTAAGAGAATAAGGGAGTGGGAAGAGAAATGGATGATGAAGTAGCTACCGGTTAGGGTTGAAGTCCCGGTTACCTACATCGTTTTCCCCTTCCAGAAGCTCGTCGGCATCTTCCTCCGGTTCCGTATCTTTCTGTTCACGGCTTCTCTGAGCGCTCTCGTTTCTCTGCTTCGATTTGTCTCTGTTTTTCTGACGTTTCTGAGTCTGCTCTCCACCTTCCTGCACCTGCTGGATGAACTCATCTGTATCGACCCCTGCTTCTTCCAGTGCGCTTAGATGTCTCTGGAGCTGAGAGTTAACGATCTGCAGAATTCTTGAAAGCTCTTTTTTCTCGTGTAGAAGTGTTTCGACTGCGCCTTTGTGTTTACCTATCTGTTCTGACATAGGTTATTCTCTGCCTTGAAGTCTTTAACTATTTTTGCCGGTCAAGCAGTTGCCAGGATTGAGGCAATGTAACCGGCTCCTGCAAACGTTGCAACTGCGCTTCCAATGGAGACAAGTACAAATGTCAGGATGATTCTTCCAACCTGGTTGCCCCACAGTTCGGAGTACTTCTCGATGTAAACTATTTCTTCCAGTTCGCCAACTGAAGGTGGATAGAACTTGGCCTCGAAGTATCCAGCGACCATACCCGCTCCCAGAGCCGGGTAGAGAGAGGTTAGAGGTGCTGAAACAAATGAAACCAGCCAGGTAGCGGGATGTGATCTTGCGATTATGGCACCTATCATGGCAGAAATCCCGTTTGCCAGTATCCATATTGCTGTTGCTCTGGTACCGGTGGAGAAATCAATTCCCAGGAAGGCATAAGCCAGCATCGCGATCACAGCTACCGGTACACCGAATCTGACTGCTTTAAGCCACGGCAGACTAGAAGATTTCTCAACCTTTTTTCTCTCGAAGCTCTCCTGCCTCAGGTTTTCAATTAATCCTTCTACATGTGCAGCACCCACGAAAACCACTGCGTGCTCAAAATCTTTCTCCAGTATTTTTTCTGCCATGTAGTCGTTTCTCTCATCAAGTAAAACCTTCTTCAGCTCGGGAAACTCTTCCTCAAGCTCCTCGACTATCTGGGATAGCATATCGGACTGTTTCAGCTCTTCAACCTCTATATCAGTTCTCTCGAAAACTATAGATGAAAGAAGCAGTAGTTTGTCCAGAATCCCGAGCTCCTCTTTCACACGTTTGAGGGTGATGCTGATATCCTGGTCTATAACACCGTATTCAATACCTTTTTCCTCAGCTGTTTCCACCGCTTCAAGAAGCTCTGAACCAGGTTCAACACCCTGCTCCATACCGATTTTTCTCTGGTAAATAGACATCAGCAGGTTCAGAGCAAGAACTGAGCCTCGTCCCTCACGCACTGCTTCCTTGATATCAATATCTTTCCAGCCTTCCCTATCTCTTATCGATTCAAGCCTCTTCTCGTCCAGCTCGACACCTACAAAATCCGGGTCGAGATCATTTATGGATTCTCTAACCGCCTGAACACTTTCATCCGAGACATGGGCGGTTCCGATAACAGTAATTTTCCTATCTCCCAGGTTTACGGTCTCCCTGACCATGTTAAACTGTTTAATGCTGGAGGCTTTTTATACTCCTTAACCTAAAAACAGGTTATGAAAAAAGCGGTAGCTCCGGTTCTGATAGTTTTCTTCACAGCAGTGGTTCTTGGACATGGAGGAGCTCACCAGTCGCTTCCGGAGCCGGGCCATTCGCCGGGTTCGATGATGTACGGACTGGAGCAGGCATATGAGTCGGTAAGCCTTGCGCTGACTTTCAGTCAAGAGGAAAAAGTTAAGAAGAAGATCGGTTTTGCTGAGGAAAGGCTTTCAGAATCAGCTCACCTGGCACAGGAAAACAAGACAGAGCTGGCCTTCAGGGCATCAAACAGGTACCTGGAGACGATTAATGAAGCCGAGCAGATGGCAAATCGGACAGGAAACGAAAACCTGACCGAACTCGTTGATAACCATAGACAGGATAACACAGAAATCCTTGAGGATCTACAGGAAATTCTTCCCGAGGAAGCTTCACAGGGGCTGGATACAGCTCTTGAAAAAATGGACAGAGCTCAGAGAGAAGATAACCGGCCTGAGAACAGCTCCGATCAAAACGGAAGGGAAATGGCGGGATTCGTTGCGACCGGTAGAGCTATGAACTAGATTCTTCTTTTTCCAGAAATCTGTGAAGCTCAGCCAGATCGTAGATATTGGATTCGCTGAAATCATATTTTAGGTGACCGGAATCGGTTTGTTCCATGACACCGATATAGTCTCTGTCTCTAAGGTACTCCATCGAATTGCTTAGATGCCTCTGATTTACTTCTCCGTCAATCTTGCTTACCCGGATGTTGGCAACTTTATTCTTGAACTTTCCCCACTCAGGCTCTCCCGTCTCGTAGTCCCATGAACCTATGCAGTTCACGATAGCAGGTATAAGGTCATCGTAAACTTCCTCGAGAGCGTTTCTTGGGTCGCTTCCAGGCTGTAATTTTCCGCCTTTGTAGGGTTCAAGCTCGTCTATTGGACTCATCTACCATTTTTTATCCGGCAAAGTATTTTACAGTAACCCGGGTTTAATCCTGGTTTGATTCGTCGGTTATTTCGTCTAGGCCCTCTTTGATCTCGTCACTGCTCATGTTCTCCACGTTGCCTATATCGAAGTTTGAGAGATCGATGTCCGAAATCTTGTCGAGAACGTCCTGCAGACCCTGCTCGCTTTCACCTGAGCTCATACCTCCGATCAGCTCTGTTGGGAAGGTGACAATAGTCGAGTTCTCCGCAGCGACACTATCAAGCGTCTGAAGCGTTCTCATTCTGTAGCCTTTATCACCAATAATTTCGGAAGCCTGACGGAGTTTAACCGCTGCCTCAAGCTCTCCTTGAGCATTGGTTCTTCTAGCTCTTCTATCTCTTTCAGCTTCTGCCTCTGCAGCCATAGCTCTCTCCATTTTTCCAGGCAGGTTGATGTTCTGTATCTCGACATCAATCACGTTAACGCCAAAGCTGTCAGTCTTGTCATCCAGCTTTCTCTGGATCTCATCTCCGATCTCATCCCTTCTCTGAAGAAGATCATCCAGCTGTTTCTTTCCGACAAGATCTCTGAGGATAGAGGTTGCGTAGTTCAAGGTCTGCTTCCGGTAATCGCCGACATTTACAATCGAATCCTTTACATCTTCAGTAGTATCCTTTATCTCGAAGAAAACTACTCCATCAACCTCTACAGGTACGTTGTCCCGGGTTATAGCTTCCTGCTTCTTCACATCCACGGAATCCTCGTAGACAGGTACAGTAACCGGTTTCTCGATAAACGGGATCTTGAAATGCAGACCTGATTTTCTACTGCGTTTATAGCTTCCAAATCTCAGAATAATGCTTCTCTCCCACTCATCGTTCATGAAAAACGGGAAAGGCCCAGAAATAGATGTCATATTATTTTGTTGGTTTTAATCTGTAATATAATCTTCGGGAGAATACAGCACCAAAAATTTTCAGACGGATTTCAGAATCAGAAAATTGAGTTAATTTTCGTTTTCTGGTATATTTTCTTTTAGCTCCCAGCCTTCAAGCGCGCCGTATGGATCTATCTCGAAATTATGGTAATCATTGAAGAGCTCGATAGCTTCAACCGCGGTAGCCAGTGTGAATTCATCCACTTCACGGATTAAAGTATATTTTATGATGTACTTCAGATCTGACGATTCCTCTACACTTCTCAGCTGTTTATTTCCATGTTTAAACACTAGCTGTGCGCTTTCATCGACTTTCTGGCTTTTCTGGGCTGACAGACGCAAGTTCATACTATTGCCGTGGTTATCCCATTTACCGAAAATAACTGATTCTGACTTCATAACTTATAGAACAACAATAGAACAGGGACTGTTAAAACAACCTTTATACTTCAACCATCCATAATTTTCTCAGAAGAGGGAAATTCTAGTCATATATTTAGAAAGGTCTATGCGGGGGACAGGATTCGAACCTGCGAACCGCTAGAGGACAGGATCCTAAATCCTGCGCCTTTGACCACTTGGCTACCCCCGCAAACCATTTGGTTTGCTCGGAACGAGAAGACCTTTGAGGTCTTCGTGCCCCGCGTATTGTCTTGCCTATTGTATTGAGGGAGGTTGGCAAGAAATTCTTGGCTACCCCCGTATAGGAGCTATGTTGTTGTTTGAGGTGGTTAATATTTTTAATACAGTGTGCTGTTTCTGTCTGGATTTACAGTAAACTGTTTAAAAACTGGTTTTCAATGAGTTTTCAGGGGAGAAGGGGTTATTTGATGGAATACAATGGTTTTGATGTTTACTGGGATGGACATGCCTCGGTGAGGGTTGTTGACGAGGGCTTCACTACTGCTGTCGATCCTTTTGGACAGGTTTCTCCTGATTTTGATGCCGATCTTGTTCTTGTGACGCATGAGCACACCGGTCATTTTGATCCTGTCAAGCTGGAAGAGGTTTGCTCTTCCGGTACGTGTGTTGTGATACCTGATTCTATGGATCCTGATGATATTCCATGCAGTGATGTGGAGACTATGGAGGAGGGCCAGGAGATCGATATTTTCGGGATAACCGTTGAGGCTGTTTCAATGTACAATGACAGGCATGAAAGAGGTGAGGGATTTGGCTACAGGTTTGAGATGCGTGGCCACAGTTTTTTCGTTGCCGGGGATACCGGTTTAATCGATGAGTTTTTCGATCTGGAGAACAGGGTTAATGTTGCGTTTCTCCCGGTTGAAGGGGATTACACTATGGATGTTGACGAGGCTATAAAGTCAGCGGTAAGGATTAAACCTGATATGGTTGTTCCATACCATTACGGGAAGCCGTTTTTCTCGGATATGAGTGTTGATCTAAAGGCTTTCAGGAACGAGCTGGAGGACAGAAACATTAGATGTGAAATAATTGAGAGTAAATATTTAGACGAGACTGCTCAGGCTGAGTAACTGCTCGGCTATGTAAGTTCTGAGTGAGTTAACCGCGCCTTTGCTGTCGTATTCGATTTCTCCGTTTTTCAGCTTCTGGTTCAGCGATTTGATCGGCTGTTCTGAGGCTGTAATGTTTCTTATCTGTTTCCCGGTTGTATTGACTTCGAGGGTTGCGTTTTCGAAATTCTCCATCTTTATTTCCTGGACGCTGGTTCCGTTCATTTTGACACCTACTTCTTCCGTGGTGTTGTTTGATTCAATTCTTGCGTTAATTGTCTGATCTCCGACTAGAGAACCCATAAACTGTGGGACGTCCTGCATGTAGATGTTGGTTTCTTCTTCGAGGTGATCTGTGTTTTGCTCGTTAAGCATCTCCATGCTGAATGGGTGTGCTGAGACTGCTCCAAGCGAAAGTGCTACTGTCAAAAGTAGAACGGCGGTCTTTCTCATGTTTATCTAATCAGGTAGAACTATATTTATATCTGTCACTCTGAATCTGGTTTTTTACTTGACTGTAACGCTTTTTGCCAGGTTTCTCGGCTTGTCCGGGTTGTTGCCTTTTTTCAGGGATGTTCTGTATGCCAGCATCTGGAAGGGAACTACCTGGAGGATTTCGGAGTTTTGATCTTCAGGTATTTCGATGAACTCCATGAATCCATCGATCATGTTCTCGCCTGACGCAATTATGTCGGCGCCTCTGCTTTTGGCTTCTGCGATGTTTGACATCATCTCTTCTGAGCCTTCTTCAGTCATTATCCCGACTACCGGGGTTTCTTCCTCGATTAACGCGAGCGTGCCGTGTTTGAACTCTCCTCCCGGGAATGATTCTGCGTGGATGTATGACAGCTCTTTGAGTTTGAGCGCTGACTCTCTCGCTATATCGTATCCTGTGCTTCTTCCTATGAAGTAGACGTTTTCTTTGTTCTGAAGGTAGTCGCTGAGCTGGTCTATAGTCTTTCTATTTGATTCAAGCACAGTCTCCACTTTTGAAGCTGTTCGGATAAGTGACTCTCTGCCGGCTTCCAGTTCTCCCTGAACGGTGTAACTTATCATCTTCAGGACTGTGAGCTGGGCGGTGAAGGCTTTTGTGGAGGCAACCCCGATTTCAGGGCCTGCGTTGACATAAAGGGTGTGCTCTGACTGTCTGTCCAGCGTTGATCCGACCACGTTGACAACTGAAAGCACATCTGCTTCAACTTCACCTAGGAGTGAGAGGAGGTCAGCTGTCTCCCCGCTCTGGCTTATTGCAATTACAAGATCGTTTTCAGTAATCTCGTCTTTCCTGTATTCTAATTCGTGTGACTGCTCTATTTCAACCCGGTTTCCGGTTTCCCTGAGGTATTTTGCTCCGAGTGATGCTGCGTAGCTTGAGGTTCCGCAACCGGTTAAGTATACTCTTTCCGCTTCTTTGATCATTTCCACTGCTTTCTCCATATCTTTCCTGTCCTGGAGCGCAGCTCTTTTTATGGTCTTAGACTGCTCATGGATCTCCTTCTCCATGAAATGGCTGTAACCCTGTTTTGAGGCTTCTCCTGCGTCCCAGTCGATCTCCTCATAATCTATATCTTTTCTCTCTCCGCCGTTGAAGATCTGGATTTCCTCGTCGATAACTGCGTAGTCGCCGTCCTCGAAGAAGTACGCTGTATCAATTTGGCTGAGGAAAGGTGTTACATCTGATCCAAGGAAAACCTCGCTGTCGCTCTCTGAAACTACTAGGGGTGAGCCCTGCTTCATCGCGACCATCTCACCTGTTTTAAGAGTTGCAAGAACAGCGTATGATCCTTCAAGCCGGTTCATCACATTCCGGCAGACCTTTTCCAGATCGTCTGTTTCTTCCAGCTCTTTTTCGATTAGGTGCGGAATGACTTCTGTATCAGTATCAGACTTCATCTCCACTTCAAGCTCTTTCTTCAGCTGTTCGTGGTTGTTGATTATCCCGTTGTGGACAACCGCTACATGCTCGTCTTCTCCGGTATGGGGATGTGCGTTTGTATCATTTACCTCTCCATGTGTTGCCCACCTGGTGTGGCCTATACCGGTTTTTCCATCCAGTGTTTCAACGGTTTCCTCTGCGTCAAGCACTTCATCGATTGTGCCCTCTCCTTTCTCGATCTTGAGGGATGGATTGCCGACTGTGGCTATCCCGGCTGAGTCGTATCCTCGGTACTCAAGCTTTTCAAGCGCTTCTCTAACAACTTCAGATGCGCTGTCTTCTCCTCTGTATCCTACGATTCCGCACATAACTACATCCTGTAAAATTGTTCGAGGGACTTATAAACAGGCCAGTTTAAGCCGTTCGACAACGGAAGGCGATATGCTTATTACTTCAGCGGGGTATGAAACAGGGTTTGAGGGAAAAGCAGTAAAAGATTTATATTACCGGTAATAAATACACTCCAATGGCAAGGGTTTTGAGAGATGACCGAGAATCCGTGGAATCGGCTGAACTGGAAGCAGAAGAGATCAAGGCACTCAGCGATCCTACACGGGTGAAGATACTGAAGAAGCTGGGGGAGAGCGCATCTTACCCTGCCAAGGTCTCGAAAGAGCTTGACTTACCAAAGCAGAAAACTTACTACCATTTCAGGATACTTGAGGAAAACGGACTGATAGAGGAAGAACGCAGGGAGGAGCGATCCGGCGGTCTGGCAACCTTCTACACACCTGTACAGAAATCTTTCCACCTGGATCTGGGCGGTGAAGGAAATAAAACAGCGTTCGAATCTTTTGCCGAAGCCGAAACATTTCTCAGACCGCTGGTGGAGGAGGGAAAACTCAACGGGAAGATAGTTGTCGGCTCCCCGGATGAGCACGGCCCGGATCAGGTTAGAGCCAGAGACGGTCATCTGGCAGGAGAGATAGGTTTAAAGTTGGGAAAGTACGCAAACTCCTCAGGGTCATCTGTACGGCTGGACACAGAGATTTTCCGCTCCGAGTCTTTTGACCAGAACCTGTTAATGCTGGGCGGTGTTCTGACCAACACGGTTACAAGAAAATACAACTCGGAGTTCCCGGTGAGCTTTGAAGGAGAAAGCTTTCCATACCGGGGATTTGAGACGCCAGAGGGGAGCTACACTGATGCAAAGACCGGTGTTATCGCGAAAACAGAGCACCCTGAAGCAGAGGGAAAGTATCTTTACATGGTTGCAGGTGTACAGAGCGATGGCACTCGATCTGCGGTGAAAGCGTTCAAGGATCTGGATCAGCTATTTGAAGAAGGGCAGACATACACTGTTATCAAGGGGCGCGATATGGATGGAGACGGGGAGATTGACGAATACGAGGTTCTAGAAAAAGGATGAGCGAATGGGAAGTATTCCAGAGAGATGTTCTTGATGTTCTGAGGCAGTACGAAGGATACTTTGACTACTTCGAAAGAGTTGGAAGCTTGAGCGATGACTCACGTCCGGACTGCTTCGGCAGAATCTCGAGGGAAGACAAGAAAGAGATCTGGGTGGTCGACGCCAAAAACAAGGGAGAGATAGATGAGGACGATCTGACCCGGATGAAAAACTATATTGAAATGCTTAAAGCCAACCCGATCGACGCCGGTCTGGAGATTTCTGAAATCTCGGACTACAGGTTTAGAGGAGTATTCATCACCTCATCGGAGTCCCGCGTAGACAATTTCGAATCCGTACCGTTCAAATCGCTCCACCAGTTCCTGCAGAACGAGCTTGTATACACCGATACCGACAGAGTGGTTCGGGATGTCTCCAAGATGATGGAGCGCCAGGAACTGAGCCAGAGCCAGGCACGTCTCCTTTTCCGCTCGCTGAAACCCTACGAGAACCGGTTCAATGAGGGAATGGATCTGCTGAAAGATATAGAATCGGATTACATAGGACTAAATGTTAAGGAACCGCCTCTGGAGGAGTTTGATCACAAGATTCCGGTAGATGCTGTAGTTACGCACGAGGAGAGAGATATAGCGTTTCTGTTCGATATCCCGTACTCCTGGGACGCTGTGAAATCAGTTGAGGAGAAAGCTGAGGAGATTAAATCCATACTTGAAGATATCGATAGAGAGGTGTACTACGCAGCTATAAACACTTTCCAGCCTCATGATTCAGATTACCTTGTCAGACCTGAGGAAGTTGAGAAAGAGATCCGGGAGACTGCAGGAATTCTCTCGCCTGAAGCCGTAGTTGAAATGTTCAAACCGAAGATCAATGTGGAAAAAGAGTTTCACGACGGTGAGATAAGACTGCGATCTGAAGAAGTGAGCTTCCGAATGGCTGTCTCATCGGAGAACGATATAAGACACAGGGTTGAAGCAGTTCTGCCGGAAAAAGCTGCAAGCGAGATCAAGAACAGCTTCATGAACTCCCAGACAGAGCTGGGTAAAGTGCTGGATAACCGTTTCGTCCTTGAGTTCCGCGTGACTGAAGATTTCAGCATTCAGACATCACAGGAGCAGGGATTCAATGATTTCAGAGACTCTGTGAAAAGCATTTTCGGTTCAGCAGTTAACCCTGTTCTCGGAAAGAAGGTGTCCGCAACAAAGTCAATCTGAATTACTTTCCTGCTTGAAACCGACAAATCTCACTCTTCCATGCCTGGTTACCTCACCGCTCTCTGCCCGGAACTTTTTCACCACCTGTGTTCCATTTTCCTCAACCGGAGCCACGAGAACACCTTTTTCTGTCAGCCTCTTCTTCGCGCTTTCAAACTTTTCAGGCGGTACAGCACAGGAGTAAAGTATCCTATCAAACCCTCCTTTCACCGGCTCTAGACCGCTCCCCCGAATAATCTCTACATTTTCAATTCCAGCCTTCTCCAGGTTTTCACGTGATTGATCGACGAGATCCATATTTATCTCGATTCCTGTCACCTCATCTGCTATCTCAGCCAGTACCGCAACCTGATAGCCTGAACCGGAGCCGACCTCAACAATCCTGTCATCGGATTCAGGTTCAAGCAGCTCCGTGTTTATCGCAACCATGTGAGGAGCGGAGATTGTCTCTTCCTCACCAATCGGTAGAGGCTGATCTTCATAAGCACTCATCCGGTACTTTTCAGGCACAAAGACAGCTCTGTCAACGTTCCGGAAAGCTTTTTCTACCTCTTCCGACTTGAGGTGGTTCTTCTGTTTCAGCCGGTCAACCATGCCGTCCAGATCCATGTTTTTAACTGTAGAGTTCCAACTTTCATTTAGTTTATGGACAAGGAGAAGTTTAGAGAGCGGAAGAAGCTGATTGAAGTAACTGAAAGGCTTAATAGAGACCTTGACGCACTTGTAGTCGAGGGGTTCTGCGACAAACAGGTGATGAGAAAGCTTGGTTTTGAAGGAAAAATATTCCTGTCAGCTGAAAGAAACAACGAGCTCCTGGCCGAAGACGTAGAGCGGGGAGCTGAAAGAGTTGCCGTGTTAACCGATTTCGACTCTCATGGAAAAAAGCAGAACCATGAAATCAGACAGGAACTTCAGGGCAAAGTAGATGTCATCAAAGCATCCAGAAGAGAATTCGGAGCCCAGCTGACCTCAACTGGAAGGAGAGCAATCGAAGATATTGAACCACTGTTCCACTCGAAAGAAGAAAAATTTGTTGATGCAGCACTCGACCAGATCTACATTGGAACCGGAAACTAGATTTTTCAGAAATCCGTCAGCGAGCTCTGGTTGCTTTTCAGCGCCCGGGCGTTGAAGCCTTTTTCCCGTGAGAGATAGGATGCGAATGCTTCGTCGAAACCGTGATGGGTGTAGACTTTCTCTGGATCAACTTTCTCAACTAATTTAACCAGCTCATCGAAGTCGCAGTGGTCGGAGAAAGGGAAAGCTCTATCATATCCTCCTCTGTATTTGAAAGAATTATCAACTGCCCAGCCCGAGAAACCTGCTTTCAAACCAGAATGTTTTTCCACTAGTTTCTCAATATAGTTTGCTTTTGAGGAGCGGGAAGGTGCTACCATTATCCCGTTCTGATCCAGAATGGATTTATTGTTTTTGTAGTTTTTCGCTCTGAACTCTAACCCGGTGTTTTCCTCGATTACATCGTTCATTTTCTTGACTGCACCGTGAGCTATTATCGGTCTGTCGGTTGTTTTCTGTATCAGATGCTGTATTTTCTGAGCTTTCCCCAGCGAGTAGGCGAACAGGAAAAGAGGTCTCTGTGTGTCTTTGATCCAGTCCATTATTTCTTTCTCTACCTGTTTCTGGTCTGGGAACCGGTAGTTCGGTATACCATAAGTTGACTCTATTATAAGCTCTTCAGCTTTCACAGGTTCAAAACCGTCTATGTAGGCACGGTTTCGTGTTGAGACATCTCCGGTGTACAGAATACTGTTGTCTATTAGGGAAGCGGTCGATCCCAGAACATGGCCGGAAGGTATAAGCTCTACAGTTTCGTGGCTGGCTGTATCCAGCGAGACATCAAATCTTGTCTCTGTAATTTTCCGGGTGAGATCGGAGCAGATGATCTGATCCGAGTCATTCTTTAGGGCGTGGTCGGCGTGCGCATGTGATACCACTCCGTAATCCATATCCTTTCTCCGGCTGTCAAGAGCCAGACTGAGGTCTCCCTCTACTCTTATCCCGTTTCTGTGCTTGATACTGGTCATTGTGTTAGTTTTAATACCGGGCTCCACAAACCTTGTCTTAGGTTTAGAAAAACATGGTAAGCACCAGTATAGATTTAGCTGATGAAGATAAGCTTATAGAGATTTCCAAGCCACTATTCTACGGATTCACATTTCTCGCTGCTCTCACAATAGGGGTTTCACCGGCTTACGCAGGTACATTGCTCGGTGTCGCGGTTATGTCCTCGATCTGCTTTGTCTCAATCGGGCTTTCAAGCACGGTGAACGAAGACTGGCAGAGAGTTCTGCAGATAATCGCCGTAGTCAGCCTGCTTGGATCGCTTCTCGCAGGAGCTTACATCTCAGCTATGCTTTCAATGGTTTGATCAGCAACTTCTTTTCTTTTTTATTTTCCCATTAGAAACCTCTGCTTTCGGAATCTAATTTAAAGCTGAGGTTTGAACCATAAATTACTGGCTGACGGATTTAGCCGGTATACGGGGTCGTAGCTCAACTTGGGAGAGCGTCCGCCTCCAGAAATTTATGGAGGAATGAAGGTCTTGATTGACCTGATGATTAAGTCCTAGTTCGGAGCTAGCGGAAGGTTGCGGGTTCAAATCCCTCCGGCCCCAAACTTATTCTTCGAAACTTTTCTTTGGATGTCTGTAAAACCCTATCTTTCTCTCCAGGTCTCCCCGTTCATCTATAAGTTCGTTCCTGTCCTCTCTCATTTCTGCGATTCTACCCCTGCAGTACCCTGTCAGCTCTCTTACCTCTCTGGAGGTAATTTCGTCTTCAAGAAATGTGTCAATTAATTCGTCTTCCTCCACCAGATCGGCGTGATCTGATTTAATGTATTCCGCATCAAGAACCCGGCCTCCGTTAAACCTGTTCCGGCATCCCTCACCGCATTCATCAAAAGATTTTTTTACAGATCCCAGGAAATCCTGGTAGCTCTGTATATCTTGTTCAAGTTCTTCCAGCTGTCCAAATATTTCACGGTATTCCTCGGTAATTTCCTGAACCACAGGAACATTTGACGGTTAAAAATAAAATTTCTTTCGGTCAAACAGGGTTATGGTTTCACCGCTGGAAAACGAGATAAAAGTCGGTAAGGTAAAGGAAGCTGAAAACTTCGAGGAATCCAACAAACCTGAAATGTTCAAGCTCTGGATAGAAATTAATGGAGAAGAGCTCCAGTCAGCTGCACAGTTAGGATACAATCATTCGACTGAAGAGGTTGAAGGATCGCAGGTTCTCTGTGTAACAGATCTTGGAGAGGTCAGAATTGCCAGTTTCAAATCTGAAGTTTTGACAGTCGGGGTTCCTGACGAAGATGGAAACCCTGTTCTTGTTTCCCCGGACAGAGATGTACCTGATGGCGGGAAGCTTTACTGAACTAACTTTTTTGACGAAAAAACTGGCTCCAGCCATTCATAACAGAACAGAGTAAAAAACTACTGTAAAATAAAAAGAATCTTTTTCCAACTCAAGAACTATGGAAGAAAGAAAAATCACTGATACCGAAAAAATCGCACAGGACAAGATCGAAAGCAACTTTGACTATGTTCTGAGAACTACTCCAAGAGCCATCGAAGAATTTGAAGAAGAACATCCGGATATCTGTGAAATAGTCAACCGGAAAGTACAGGAGCAGGGTGTAGAAAATCTCGGCAATGTATTTAGGCCTGGTGTACCGGATTTTCTGGGATTTAATGAGGATGGAAGCTACCGGTTTATAGAGGTTAAAGGCGGTGGAGACGGTTTAAGACATTCACAGCTGAAATGGTTCAGAGATTTCCAGGATCTGAAATGCGAGATCTGGTTTACCGACAGCAACGAAGGGATAACCGAGAAAATGAAGTCAGACAAGTTAGAGCTTTACAGCCTGAAAACAGGTTCTGTAAACACAGGAGAAGCCAAAATAGAGGACTCCAGCAGAGAAGGTTTTCTATCAGTTCAGATACCGGAGACACTGGCAGCGATGATGGAACTCGACTCTGGTGACAAGGTAAACTGGAGTGTGAAGGATCGGAAAACACTGGAACTTGACACTGACTGAATTCACGAAGGTAATAAGATTTGAGGAGGAAAGGTAAATGGATGGATGAAAGCCTAGAGACGAAATACACTGAGGATGATTTCCTGGAACTGATGGACGAACTAGCTGGCGCAGTAGTTACATTCGGACAGAACACTGATGAGTACATCGATCTCCTGGAAAGCTATACCGATGGAGAGATAAACGACTATAGGCTGAAACATGGTATAGATGATGTTATAGGTTCTCTTGATATACTTTACAGTTCTCTTGAGCCTGTCGACAAATTAATTGAAGACGAGGTAATGGTAGCACGTATTGAAAGCGGTGAAAGAAAAGGTCTCTGCGATCTGGAGGAAAGCCTCGCTGAAATCTCGAACGGGATCTATTCAAGAGTTGAAAGCCTAGATCATGTAGTTACTGTTCTGCATTACATGGATGAAACCGGTATAGAAGCAGATGAAAGATATCTTAGATCAGGAAAGGAAATAGGTGCACCGACTAGAATGATAGCTGAAAAAGACCGGATTCTGGATCTCAGTGAGAAAATAGATACACATTACGAAAAACTTGCCTCTAATGAAGTAAGGGCACGACAGCACACAGAATCTGATGAACTGCTTGAAACATATTCTCCAGAACCACCAATATTCCGTATGCTGGGCAATGAAGAACACTCACAACGAGTAAAGAAGCTGAATATAGAATTCAAAGAAGCGAGATAAAAAAGGTTTCTACTTCAATCCTTATCTTCTCAAACAACCATCTATATAAAAATTAACCTCAATTTACTACTTATTAGAAACAACTAAAGGTTTTGATTATGAAAAAAGAATTCCGAAACAAACTGACCT
The DNA here is from genome assembly GCA_047617985.1 of Candidatus Nanohaloarchaea archaeon. GTDB lineage: Archaea > Nanohalarchaeota > Nanosalinia > Nanosalinales > Nanosalinaceae > SW-4-43-9. The sequence goes on from JBLGBS010000003.1 coordinate 42,661, forward strand.
CAATCTGCCGTGAAACAGCCAAGACACTGGACATGGCAAGAAACGGGCCAAGATGGCTGTGCGAAGTAACAGATCTACAGATAGTCGGAGAAGGACGGAAAGTATACCAGTTCTACATTATGGACAAGAACTCCGGCCACGAATACCAGGCACAGGCGTCCGTTGAAAGAGAAGAACCAGCAGAATGGGACATCGAAAAAGTTTCCGAGTAAACCCGTCTTAACCCTTTATAGGTAAACTGAACTAGTCTGAGAGACCTTTATATGATGGAGACTGATGAGGATAAAGAGGTCTACCAGAAAGGAACACCTGAATACTACCAAGCCTGGAATAAATAGGATTTAAAGCTCCAGCCTCGTCTTCAAACCTTTAACCAGTTTATCGCTGAAAATTGACTTGTAAGCATCCAGAGGACGGAAATCTCCATCCCCGGAGAAGATCATTGCACGGTATTTATCTTTTCGTGGTAGTTTCGTAGCTTCAAAATAGAAATCACCGAACTCCGATTCAAACCTGTACATATCTCCATCGAAAACCTCTTCCTCAAACTCGAAGAAGTATTCTATATCCTCGGAATCTACAAAGTACAGTTCTCCTTTGTAATTGGCTTCATGCAGGTGCGGAGCAGGATTTATTTTTTCAAGGGAGTTGAAGAGTGTCAGAAGCTCGTCTTTTTCAAGAGGCTTGGCCTCTGTCTGATACCAGCCATCATTGTGCTCCTGAAGCCAGATATCCTTACCTCTCTCCTTTAGATCTGTCTCCGCAAGATAGCCTCCAGTAAGAGGAACAAAACGATACTCCCTTGGAACAGATAATTTTTCAGCCAGAGATAAACTCCGCAGATCACCGGTTCCTGATATTTCGGGTGGGTTATTCCAGTCCTGACCACTCCATCTCTCAGCCAGATTCACCATTTGTCCAATCGTGTAATCCTGTTTTGTGGAGGCCAGATGCTCGAAAACTTCTTCCGGCGGAACATTATCTAACCTTGTAGAATCAGCGATGTACTCAAGATCTTCAGCAAAACCATCTCTGTCAGCCCACTCCTCAAGAAACTCGGCCATTTCCTCTCCAGAATATATTTCACGAGAATTAAGAGTTAAACCTTCCAGAATCTCCTCCGGCATCAACTCCTCATCTTCCTCAGAATTCCTGCTCACACCAACTAAATAACAGGTAAAAAACTAAATAAGCAACCCGATCGCTATATATCCAGCTACCAAGCCATGAGTAAAAACTAATAATTAATCTCTTTTACAAGAGTATCTAGACGCCTTATTATAACGAAAATAAATAGAAAGTACTGTATTGACATTGACCAAAATAGAACTTCGATTGCCCAATAAACAGTAAACAATCTCATTAACACGATTACGGAAACTAAGCTAACGACTAAAACTACACTGTATGAAGTATATAGACGCAGACTCCTAAAGAAGTCCTGAATTATATCCTCATCAGATCCAGTATGAGCAGCTAAGGGGCGTACCAAGCTAAAAACCGTCGTTATAGAAAATCCAGCCAATATAGAAAAGATGGTTCCGAGGAGGCTCAGATTGGACTGATTTATTTGGGTAAAAGTCGTAACTATAAGACCCATTATTATAGGAAGAGCTATGAAATATTTCAAAAAATATCTCTCTGATTCTTCATCTGCTATTTCCGTGTAAGCGTTCTCTATTATTGTTTTAGGATTTATTATGCCTGACATTATCTGAAGTTAGTAATCTTTTCACCTTGATAAGATTTTTCTAAATCGTCTACTAGGCCTCGAGCATTTTTAGCTAAGCTCCATTGCTTCACCCTACCATCCGAAATTTTAACATGGCTCTTATTTGTATCTAAAACTTCTACCATCTTCACTGTGTCCCCATCGTCCAGCGATATAGTCCTTTCCGAACCTTTATCATTCACTACCGCACTTATATCTGCTATATCAAAATCTTCTAATCGAGATATACCTATCTCCTCATCCTGCTCTAGTGCATCTGCTAGCCTATTCAACCTATATGGAAACTCTCCTCCTTTTCCAGGCTTTATTTCTATCATTTGGCGTGTTCTATTATCTAGCTCATCACTAACACGTTCTCCATTTAGTCTTTCTTCATGGTTTAACTCAATTTTTGGTGCTTTCTGAGTTTCTAATTTAAATCTAAGGAGATTATCCGACTTCCTTAACTGACGAACTACATCTCTAGTATAAACCGGATCGATCTCTATTTTTATCTTATCAGACTCGATAGAATCTGATAATTGTTTCTGAAACTCGGTTTTAGCTCCTTTACCTTGAAATTCTTCTAGAATAAGAACTGCTGAGTCTTCAGGAAGTCCATCTGTACGGGTTAACAAGAAGAAAAAATCCATTTCCATAGAATCGTTGACATCTCGAGCGTTTTCCTCTCTTTCACCTGTTTCAACATTATACCTGTCTTCCTGATATCCCCATTCTCCCGTCCGAACTCTACCAATAATTAGCTTCTCTCCTTGATGTAAGCGTTTAACTGAAAATGTCTTTTGCCTAGACTCAGCTACTCCTGCTTCCTCTAACATCTCAGAAAGTTTAGTGTATATAAACTCTTCGAAGGACTCATAATCTCTTACTACGGGTATATTTTCAGGTTCTATTGAGATTGCAAACATATCCTCCAGATCTTTCAATCTGGATTTGATAAGGTACTATTTTGTGAGTTGTCATGTTATCACATAGAAAAGGAAAGAGAAGTTAGACCTTTCGGCCTAACACTTGCTGAACCCGCAGTCAGGGCACTTGTTGCATCCCTCGACTAGCTGGAGCATCCCCCCGCATTCTGGGCATTCCGGGTTTCCGCCGTTCTGAATGATTGCTGCGGCGTCCGCCTTTTGCTCTTGGTCTGTCTTTGGCTGTGTTTCTCCGGTTGCTTCTGTGTCTGTTCCACCGAAGTTTTCGACGGTTTGCTGTGTGTCGTGCCCCATATGCCTTTTCATGGCTTCTGCGATTGCGTCAGGTACTGAGTGGATCTGTGTTCCCTGATCCCATGCGATCTGAGGTGACCGGATGTCGTCCAGCTGTTTCACTACTTCGTCTGCGTCCGCTCCAGTTCGAAGTGCCAGTGAGGTCATTCGGCCTAGTGCCTGTGTAAACGACTGTGTGTAGCCTCCTGATTTTCCTAGGTTGGCGAAGACTTCGAACGGTCCGTTGTCTTCTGCGTCGTTGATTGTGACGAACAGGTCGCCGTACGCAGTCTCTATTTCCTGTGTGGTTCCTGAGACTACCTTTGGTCTTTCTTTGACTCCTTTGTTGGCTCCCATGCTTGTGTGGTCGCCGTTGCCGGAGTCATCTGCCTGGACATTTTCCTGTGTTACTTCTTTCTCCAGTTCTTCCTTGTCTTCGACAGTTTCTGCTTCAACCCCGTCCTCTGTGTTGATGACTTTGAGGCCTGCTGTTTCCTTGATGCCTGTTGCTTCTGCGAATTCTTCTGAGGATACGAAGTCTTCGACTCCTCCTTTCTCTTCTACAAGTTCGGAGATTGCGTCGACTGTATCCATGTCAGTTACAGTGTTTTCTGCGTTGGTCTGCATAACTTGGACATCTCTTGTCCCGTCTCTGTAGACTGTCATGCCTTTGATTCCTAGATCGTAGGCGAGCATGTATGCTTCTCTGACATCTTCTCTTGTTGCTTCGTTAGGGAAGTTGCAGGTCTTTGAGATTCCTGAGTGGTTGTGTGTCTGGAATGCTGCCTGGATCCGGACATGTTCTTCAGGTTTGACCTGGTCTGAGGTTTTGAAGATTTTCTTGATATGCTGTGGAAGGATCTCATCTGAAATGCTTTCGATTCCCTCCCATTCGTTGTTGCGCATCTTCTGTTCTGCGTCTTCCTTGACTTTCTCGACATCGACATTGTTTGCTGTTAGAGCTCTGATGAAGTAGTCATCGAACTCGACAAGCATGTCCTCTCCCTGAATGTCTTTCGCTACATTCTTGAAGTAGGCGACCTGATAGATTGGTTCACATCCTCCTGAAGTGTTTCCAATCATTGAGGTGGTTCCGGTTGGTGCGATTGTGACGGTGTTATGGTTTCTCATCTTGATTCCGTCTTCGTACTCCTGTGGATCCATTCCGCCGGTGTATCTTCTGAACCATTCTTCGTGGTCGGTTGGGTTCGCCCATTTGGATTTCTCCCATTCGTCGAACTCTCCTCTGACATCTGCAAGTCTATTGGATTCTTCGATCGACCATTTTGTGATGAGTCTCTGGATTTCCTTTGCTGCGACAATTGATTCGTCTGACCCGTACTCGATTCCTAGCTGGATCAGCATCTGTGCGAATCCCATAAGCCCGAGTCCGACTTTTCTCATTGAGCTGACTTTGTCCTCAATTTCTTCAAGCGGGAAGTCAGACATTGTAACTACATTGTCGAGGAACCGTGTGCCTTTCTTTGCTATTTCCTCGAACTTGTCCATTCGGAGTGCGTCCTGCATGTAGTCCTCCATCGCTTCCTCTAAACCTTCCTGTGTTGTGTAGTCGTAGTCCGGGTGGTTGGCTTTCCATTCGATCCAGTCGAGCCCCATTCCGTCTCCCTGGTCTTCTACCATCAGGGAAAGGTTGATGTGGCCGAGGTTGCATGCCTCGTAGTTTTCAAGCGGCTGTTCTCCACAAGGGTTTGTTGCCTCGATTCTGTGCTCCGGATGTTTCTCTGTGTCGAATGAGTGTTCTTTGTTAGTCTCATCGTACATGAAGAGTCCTGGTTCTCCGTTTCTCCATGCTCCGTCGACAAGTGTCTCCCAGATAAATCGGGCTGGAAGTGTCATCTCTTCTCCGACTTCGAGGTCGAGATCGTATTCTTTGACTTCTTCTGAGAATGTGGATGCGAAGTCTCTCCAGAAGTTGTCGTCCTTACCTTGGTCGGATCCTGCTGCTTCAGGGTACCATTCTTCATCGGAGTTGTAGAACTGTGCTGTCATCTCCTTGACTTCGAACGGTTCGTCGGTTCGAGGGTTGATCAGTGTGTATTCCTCGTCGTTTTTGACGGCTTCCATGAAGTCGTCTGTTAGTCCTACAGAAATGTTGAAGTTGGAGAGGTTTCCTTCCTTTCTCTTTGCGGTTATGAATCGAAGGATGTCAGGGTGGTCGACCTTCATAATTCCCATCTGGGCTCCTCTTCTCTTTCCGCCCTGCTTGATGGTTCCACACATAGTATCGAAGACCTGCTGGAAGCTCATAGGCCCGGAGGATACTCCTCCTGTCGATCCTACAATATCTCCTTTAGGTCTCATTAAGTGGAATGGATATCCCATTCCTCCTCCTGACTGGAAGATCTTTGCTGCGTCGTGTACTTTGTTGAAGATTGAGTCCATGTCGTCTTCAGGGTGTACAACGAAACAAGCGGATAGCTGCTGGAGTTCTGCTCCCGCGTTCATCAGTGTAGGGGAGTTAGGCATGAACTCCAGGTTGCTCATCATTTCGAAGAATTCCTGCCAGCTGTCTTCATAATCGACATCATCGTATTCTTTGTCCGGCTGCGCGACATTTTTTGCAACCCTTTCAAACATTTCCTTTGGGGTTTCCTGCACTTCGCCGTTCTCATCCTTGATGAGGTAACGGGCAGGAAGTATCCTGTCGTGAGCGTTCTCTGTCAGTCTTTCTTCTACGGTTTCGCCTGTAACCCTTTTTACAGGTAGTTTAAAATCAGTTTTTTGCTTAGCGTTTGTTGCCATTAAGAGTGTAACACCTTTTGTGAGTATGATTCTGATGTGAAATATGTGTGATTAAGTGAGCATGATTTGTGATGTAGTCAGCTTTTTTGAAGCTGTTCGGCTTCCCGGAGGAAGCTTTCAGCGTTGTCAAACGAGTCGTAGACCGACGCGAACCTCATGTAGGCGACTTCATCTCTTTTCTTGAGTGCTTCTTTAACTGCTTCACCTATCTCTTTTGACTTGATCTCTGTCTCGCCCCGGACCTCTTTCTTTACTTCGTCTACGATTTCCTCTACTTCTGAGTTCGAAATTGAGGTCTTTTCTGTGGCGCGTGTTACTCCTTCGATAATCTTGTTTTCATCGAAGGTTTCCTCGGCACCATCTGACTTGATGACTTTAATATCCAGCTTTTCGGCGGTTTCATATGTTGTAAACCGTCTTTCACATTCAGAGCATTCTCTGCGTCTTCTAACCTTTTCGCAGGTTTCTCTGGTGTCTACTACTTTGCTGGAGTCGTTGTCACAGTAAGGGCATTGCATCGGTATAGCCTCGTCTAACTGAAATTAACATACTAGATGTTGTGGAGAACCTTGTCCCCTCCCCCACAACATGTCGTGCTTCTGTGACTTATTTACTCACGACTTTCTTATAAACCCTTTTGTGTTGGATAATATTGAATATTCATTGAAGAGTAGCAAAATAGTGTCATTATTTAAAATCTGGAGTTTCCCGTTTGACATATGGACGGCGGATCCGCAGCAGAGAAGACCATAGAGAAAATAACCAGAGAAAGAATGACCAAAATCGCAGAAATACAGGAAGACAGAAACGAGGTTTCTTCCAAAAACTGTTCTGATTTCAGGGGAGAAATAAGTTCCATAGTACCAAATATAGAAAAGGTCGAAATTGATACAGATACCGCCGGGCCAGCAGAGGGGAAGAACAGAAGAACATTCCAGGATGAGGAAAAGACACAGAGACTTGAGTCAGTCTATGAAACTCTTTTCGGGGAAGGCGGATTTGAGATATTAAGAGATCAGGAAGCTGAAGCAGTCCACGATCCTGCAAAAATGGGATCGCTCTCATATGAAGGGACAAAAGAGAGACTGCATAACTTCGGACTGCTGGAAGACAGCGAAATAACACAGACCGGATCCCTTATATATGAAAACTGGAGCGGAATAGAGGAATACCTTAGCTCCCAGGAGAGAGTAGAGGATATAAAGGAAGAAATCGGTGAAATGGGTATGCCTGGATTTCTGAGGCTTTCTGGAGTAGATGTAGAAGATACAGATAGCTACCTCAGAAACAAATCAAGGTTCGAGAATCAATGGATCCGAGAGCATGACGGAACAGTTGAACTTTACATGATCACAGATGCTCTTTACTCGAGCAAAGAAAACGACAGCGAGACATTAAGACTTCTAGAAGATGTTAAGAAAGGAGAAGTCAACCACCCTGAAGGATATGAAGAGATAGGGATCAGAGGAATAAACTCCAAGAAAGAATCCACACTTAACCTTGACGGGGAGAAAATCTACGGAAAAGTATTGGCCGACTACATGAGTTTTTGAGCCACCAGTTGGCTTTTCAAACTTGACACTACAGCATAAGATGTAATAAAATGAAAATCGTCCCCGACACCTCGATCATAATTGATGGAAAACTTTCCGAACTTGCAGAAAAAGGAGAGATAGAAGGAGAAATAGTTATACCGGAGTTTGTGGTGGACGAGATTGAGAACCAGGCCAACAAAGGACTGGAAATCGGCTTCGCAGGAATAGAAGAGATCAAACAGATCAGAGAACTTGGGGAAGAAAAAGGATTCCAGGTTTCTTTCACAGGAAGGAAGCCGACAGATGAAGAGATCAAGATGGCTTCAAGCGGGAGGATAGATGCTTTAATCAGAGATGTAGCTGAAGAGATGGAAGCCACCCTTTACACCGGAGATATTGTTCAGGCAAAGATCGCTGATGCAAAAGGAATCGACCACAGACTGTTTGAAAAAGAAAGAGTTGAGACATTCTCACTTAAAGAATACTTTGATGATAAAACTATGAGCATCCACCTGAAGCAGGGTTCAAAGCCTAAAGCCAAAAGAGGGATGCCCGGCGAGTTCAAACTTGAAGATATCAGCGAAGAGATTCTGGAGAAAGATGAGATCAACGAGCTGATTCAGGAGACAATTGAGAAAGCCGAGATGAGCGATGATGGTTTAATCGAGATGCAGAAAGAAGGGGCCACAGTTCTACAGATCGGAAGGTACAGAATAGCAATTTCAAGACCGCCTTTCTCCGAGGCACCGGAGATCACAGCTGTTAGACCTGTCTCAAAGGTCTCCCTTGAGGACTACGAATTAACTGAGAAATTGATGGAAAGACTGGATGAAACCGCTGAAGGAATACTGATCGCAGGAGCCCCTGGACACGGTAAATCGACTTTTGCACAGGCACTAGCGGAGCACTACGAGCAGGAAGACCGAATACTGAAGACGATGGAGAAACCAAGAGACCTGGATGTAGGCCCGGATATTACACAGTACGCGGAGCTTGAAGGCGATATGGAGAACACCGGCGACTTTCTACTGCTTGTCAGACCGGACTACACGATCTATGACGAGGTTCGGAAAACCAAGGATTTCGAGGTTTACTCAGACATGAGGATGGCTGGAGTAGGGATGGTCGGGGTAGTCCACGCATCCGAAGCAGTCGACGCTGTGCAGAGGCTGATCGGGCGAGTAGAGCTGGGAATGATCCCTCAGGTAGTTGACACGGTCGTCCATATCGAGAATGCGGAGGTCGCAGAAGTATACAAGTTAGAGCTAACCGTCAAAGTACCGGAAGGAATGACAGAAGAAGACCTTGCGAGACCGGTCGTCCAGATACAGGAACTGGAGAACAGCAAACCGGTATACGAAATCTACACATACGGAGAAGAAACAGTTGTCATACCTGTTGATGAGGAGAAAAGAGAGTCCAGTACCCGGAAACTGGCGAAAAAACAGTTGCTCCACGAACTATCCGGAAGAGTTGACAACCCTGAGATCGAGTTTATTTCAGACGAGCATATCCGGTTAATGGTTGATGAGGACGAGATCTCACATGTGATCGGATCCGGAGGAGAGAACATTGACAGACTTGAGGACGAACTTGGTCTAAACATTACAGTTGAACCTAAAAGCAAGACTTTGAAGAACGGCATCGACTTCCAGGTGGAGGAGCGAGGTAACTCCCTGATAATAGATGTCGGAACTGGTATGTCCGGAGAAGACATAGACGTTTACGACGGCGACGAGTTTCTTTTCACTGCTACAGTCGGGAAAAACGGAGAAATCTCCCTGACCAAAAACTCGGATCTGGCCGGTCGAGTACTGGGAAGCTACGAAGCCGGAAAGCTTGATGTGAAGGTATAACTCAGATGGAAGACAACTTTCGAGAAGACGACGATCTCTCTGATGCACCTGCTCTCCCCGGAGATAGATACGGTTCAAACACTCCTTTTCCGACCGATACCGGCTATAGAACTGACACAGCACAGAACATCGATAAGATAATGGGTATAGTAAGCGGTCAGCTGACTGAAATTGGAAGTCGGTGGGAGAAGAAAGAAAATAAACCGGATCCAGGGTGGTTTCCAGAAAGTACCTACAGCGGCAGAAACGGAGATCTTCAGGTAAGCGGAGAGGACGAAACAATCGAGGTTTTCTACTCTATAGATGATAATGCAATCTTACCTGAGAAGCTTTTTGATAGAGCGGAAGAACTGGAGTACTGGATGAGAGGTATCAACAGCGAACTTCCCCGGCTGTTCGCGACTAGTAACGGGATTTCCATGGTTTTCGGAGATGAAATTGAAGACTATGAGGACGAAATGGAGGTATATCTCCGTGATTTCGCACATCTAGCTGACTTTGCTGATAGAGAATCTGAGGTCTACGATCCGGAAACAGATAAACTGGATGAGTTCTTCTGATATTCTTTTTAACCAATCTGGATAATTGTCTGTGTGAAGCAGTTACAGGTTACGGTTCCGGGAAAGTTCAAGGATGAAGCAAAGGAGATTCTGGAAGATTACTCGAGCGATGTCTCTGTCTCGGAGGCGGAAAAGAATGATGAAGAGGTTCTTCAGTTCCATGTAACTGTGGAATCCGATCAGATCGATGAATTATCCGATGAACTGAAGGATATCGAGGATCTGGAGTCCGGCGATCTAACCATCAATGTGATGAAGCAGGAGTCCCAGATCAAGAAAGGGCAGAAAACTCAGGGTAAAAGCTCTATTCTTTCTCAGGCAGAGATATACAGTCAGGCACAGGAATCAGCTGTATTCAACCGGGCAGAGTGGAGTCTTGTAGCTCTTTCATCAGTAATTGCTACTTACGGCTTGATAGCCGACAATGTTATCGTTGTTATAGGTGCGATGATGGTTGCACCGATACTATCGCCGTTCATCTCCGGAGCTCTATCCCTCAATGTCGGTGACAAAAACTTACTGAAGCAGTCGGTGAAAACAGGTTCTATAAGCTTTCTGCTGGCTGTAATAGTCTCTACTTTAGCTGCTCTTCCTTTCCCTGTCAGCCTGAATCCGTCACTTGCGCTGGTTTCCCAGCCTTCAATTGTAAGCGTTCTGCTTTCAGTTTTTGTAGGAGCTGCAGCTGCTCTGACATTTGTAACAGGTATGAGAGATGAGATAGCAGGGGTAGCTGTTGCAATCGCCTTAATACCTCCTATTGCCAGTATAGGTATCGGCTTTAAGATGATGAACCTCTCAATAATTGCGAACTCATTCGCTGTCGCTCTGATGAACATAGTTTCGATAATTGCCTCCGGATTTGTATGCTTCCACTTGCTCGGCATTCGACCCTCTACATACTACAAGAAGAAGCAGGCTGAAGAGATTAGATACGTTATTCCTCTAGCGGTTCTGGTGCTTTCCGTCCTTGCTGTACCTGTCGCGTTCTCATCTTATGAAAGCTATCAGAACTATACTTCCGAGCAGGATATCCGAAGTTTCGGTGAAGAGTTCTTTGGCGAAAAGCTTCTTTCTGTCGACGTGGAAAATAACGAAGCTCATTTCTATGTTGTAGGTAACTACAGCGAGTCGGAGCTGGAAAAACGGAAGCCGGAGAACTCGGATATTGAAGTAACCCAGCTCAGGGAAGCAGGCTAATTATTTAAAAAAGGATTTTTAAACGAAGTTATGGCTTTGGATCAAATTATTCTGGCTTTGAACACCGCCGGAACGCTAGCCATCGGAAGCATCTGTTTCTTCATAGTTTACACCACGTTTCGAGGAATTGAAGACGATATGATACAGGAATTCTCGAAGAGATTCCTCATGGCTATAGCAGTTCTTCTGCTGTATGTTTCATACCTGATGGTGTACAACACCTTCTTCCAGGGATCAACTATGGCTAGATACCCACTCTACCTTGTACTTGTCGCAGTATTCCTATACATGATTTACGCAGCAATGGCGTTCGAGAAAATTGCAAAGGAATACGGAATTTCACAGGACAAGAAACTGGAAAAAATGGAAAAGGAAGAACTGGGTTAAGGCTTTCTCTTATCTTTTTTCTTTCTAACTACAGTGTTAAGCTCGTTAAGAGCTTCGTCAACTACTTCGAGCATATCCCAGCCTTCTTCCTCGATGTTGATGTTTCCTAGTTCGGAGTAAAGCTTCAGCTCGATCTCCCATCTGTGCTTCTTCCCATCTTTCTCAGCTTTCCTGAACCTCATAGTTAGCTCTTCAGGTCTCTCAAGTTTTCTTCCAAGTGAACCTCTGAGCTGTGTCTTGATCTTGTTGTGGACAGCAGCCTTTTCCTCCGGAACTTCCAGCCCTGTAAGGGACACAAGAACCGTTTCTCCCGGAGCAAACTTCGCCATATAATCTATGAAATCCTTCACTGTTACAATCGACTCAGGGTATCCTGCGTCAGTGAAAACTATCTCTGTCGCATTTTTCCCTTTCATCTTCTCCGCAGCTTCATCTGCTTTAAGATGATCGCTCATACTGAAAGGATCACGCGACATAAGCTCTTTAACAGGTATATCCGACATCTCATCCTTCTCAATACCTCCAGCTATATTGACTTCACGACTGCCTGATCTATCACCTTTGGTTCCTCCAGAATCAATAGAGTCTCGTGGAACCATAGCTCTCAGAAGATCTGTACTTCTCAAAATCCCTGTCAGATTTCCGTCTTCATCGATAATAGGCAGTCTTGATAGATTCTTATCAAGCATCAAGTGTCGGGCCTTATCCAGGCTGTCCTCCTCGAACACTTTCTCCAGCTCGTAGGAATGAATATCTCGGGTTGAAATGTTGTCAAGTTCATCCACCTCTGTCAGGATGTCTCTGAACTCTGTATCCCCTACAACTCCTTTCAGCTTTCCGTCTTCTGTTTCCACCAGCATCTTCCGACCGGAGTTAACCCTCAGAGAGGCCAGGTCAACTAGACTGGAGCCGTCTTTGATTTCTGGGGGCTGATGCATCGCTTTCTCAATCTTGGTTCTCTCAGGATTGAACTGGATAAATCTGATGAGCTCTCTGTAGCTGATCGCTCCCTCAAGTCGGTTCTTTGAATCAACTACAGGGATGGTTCTTAAATCCTCTTCTTCCATCCTGTTCTTGATTTGTGCAAGGTTTTCATCAGTTTCAGCTGTAACAGGATCCTCATTGATAACCTTGTTTGCCGGAATGTTCTGTACTGACATTTTGTATCACCTGTCAACCAGGAACTTCTCTGGCTTTTCATCCATGTCAATAAAGTTATCAGCTGCCTCCCTAATCTCTTTTGCGGAGGATTTACCGAAGCTCATAACTTCTACTCTGCATCCAAGAGACTTCAGGTGATCCACGAGGACTGCGAAATCACCGTCTCCTGTGACCAGGACAACAGTGTCCAACTTCTTGGCCTGCTGTACCATGTCAACTGTCATTCCTAGATCCCAGTCTCCTTTCTTCTGACCGCCGTAGAACTCCTTGAGCTCTTTGGCTTTAACTTCATATCCGATTCTTCTAAGTGCCTCGAAGAAATCCTCTTCATCCGGTGTATCAGCTCTGATAACGTACGCTGCTGCACGGATAAGATCACGGTTCATCACCGCGGCATCAAGAAGTTTTTCGAAGTCAACTTTTCCGTCGTATAGGTTTTTTGCGCTGTAGTACATATTTTGAACGTCTACGTAGACGCCTACTCTTTGATCGTTGTGTATATTTGTCATTTTACTAACTTACCTCTAGTTCAAGAAAATCGATTGAAATATCGATCCTTTTCAGTAAAAAAGACTTAGACGATATTTAAAAGCCTATTCTCTCCAGGATTTTTGGCTCGCCGTGAAGATACATGTCAACGAAAACAACACCCATTAGCTGACGGACAAAGTAGTAGACACCTACCAGGAGAACCGCTTCTGCTGAAACATGGACAGCTATGAAGAACGCTATCGCCACATTTCTTGAGGAAGACACAAAACCAATCGTTCTGGACTCCTTCTCATACAGCCCGGAGATAACCCCAAGTACATGGGAGTAACCGAACGTCAGGACGCTGAAAGCCACGAAAAACAGGATAGCGACAAGCAGCTGTGAAATATAGATAACTCCGTCCGCCTGAAGGATTAGCTTGGCCTGAACCAGAGTGATAAGCGTTATCAGCCAGAAAGCCAGTTTGGAGAAATGAATTCTTAGATCATCAATTATCTTGTTCTCGTAGCTCTGGGTCACCAAACCGATCAGGAACGGTGCAACCGCGAAAACCGCGTTCTCCATCATCAGGGAGTAATTGACATCCAGCGGGAAAAGCAGAAGCAGAATTGGGGCAAATACAAGAGCTCCAAAAACACTGAAAGTACCTGTGTAAGAAGCCAGATCCCCATCCGCCTTCGACATATTAGACCATATTTTCGGCGAACTTAAAGCTGCTCCAGACGCTCCAAGCACCAGAAACACTTCTCCTATATGGTTCGGGAGGAACGAGAAAATATACGCTATCCCTGGTACGAGAGCATAAATCGCTACCAGCGCTAATGACAACTGCTTACCTTTTGACCGGACAGCTTTGAAGAAGCTGAGATCCAGGTGAAGACCTACCAGGAAAAACAGTGAGGCCAGCAAAAATGTGAACAAAACATTAGATAAAACCTGCCCTGAGACAAAATAAGAGACCGCGCCGGCAGAAATCACCAGCATGGCCAGCTCCAGGTCAGTCTTCAAACCATGAAATGGCATGAATCAAAATGGTCAAAGCCGGTTTATTAATCTACAAGCTTAATAGATTTGAGATAAAAATAATCTGTGATGGAAGAACTTGAAAGAGAAAAAGAGCTTGAAGACAGGATTAAACTTTACCTGAATGAAAACTTTGAAGGCAGTTATTCCAGCGGTGTCGATATCGATTACAAGAACAGAAGAGCAGACTTCTTCATAACTTTCAGTGAAGGCGCAGAATTTCCACCCATAGGCAAATTTGTTGATGAGATAATTGAAGAACTAGGGATAGAGGAGAGGTATCTTAAGTCGGATATCCGGAAAGCCGACAATATTTACAAGCTAACGGTTATGGATATAGAAAATTATAAAGAAATAGCCTAGACTGCGGAAAAGAAGCTTTTCAGTCTCTTAACTCCATGATCTTCTTCAAGTTCTCTCTATAGCTTTTTCCGTCGCTTGTAGGTGTTTCCAGCACCATCGGTAGATCCTCAAGTTTGTCCGAGTTAACCACATTGCTGAAACCTTCCTCACCTATATTTCCCTCTCCAATATGCTCGTGGTTGTCTTTCTCACTTCCTTTCTCGTCTTTCGAGTCGTTCAGATGCAGTACTTTCACGGTTTCAAGCCCGAGATCCTCTTCAATTTCCTGGATAAAGTCCTTGAAACCGTCTTCTTCCCTCAGTTCGTATCCTGCTGCATGTGCGTGGCATGTGTCTATGCAGACACCGATTTTTTCATCCGGAGTATCTGCCTTTTCTATCATCTGCCTTAACTGGCCCATAGACCTTCCAAGCGTTGTTCCTTTCCCTGCAGTGTTTTCAAGTAGAAGGGTTACATTCTCAGGGATATCTAGTTCATCGATTCCCTCTGCAATTCTTTCAATACCGTTCTCTACCCCCGAACCTGTATGGGCTCCAGGATGGAAAACTACATACTCGACACCGAGCTTAGAAGCTGCGTCAAGCTCTGACTGAAGACAGTTCAACGATTTCTCGAATAAATCGTCTTTCGGAGTAGCAAGATTAACTAGATAGGTTGAATGGATAACATACGGATCCTGATTTCCCTTATCGAGAGCTTCCTGGAAGCTTTCTCCGTCTTCTTCCGTGTATTCTGATACGCTCCAGGTTCTCGGCGATCCTGCAAATATCTGTCCACAGTTCCCTCCGATTTCTTCCTGTCTTTCAACCGCTTTTTCCACTCCGCCTGAGATCGAGACATGCGCTCCGATTCTGAAAGTCATATAGTTAAACTACGTCCTTCGATTTCAAAAACTCTTCTGACAGCAACTGATTGAAAAAGATTCAACTTGAAGATAGATTTTGCCGATGACAAATAGAGATGACAGCATCGAGGATATAACAGAATACAATCTCAGCCAAGAGATCGTATGTAAGGCAATTGATAGAGATTATTGGAAAGAAACTACTGAAGACTATGAACCTCTAGAAATTGAGGAAGAGAGCACGAGAGGAGGCATCGTTGATTACTCTATTGATTTTGAAGGCGAGCAGATCGATTTCAATTTCTCGCTCTCCAACGACCTGCAGTTGAGCATAATATTTCTCGAAGCTCTTTCTCAGGGGAAAGAGTTTGACTCCTGGGAGGATATTTATGGCGACAGAAGAAACCTTGAGTCTACTAAGCCATCTGAGTTCCAGAAACTGATCGAAGACAACTACTTGCCAGAGAAGTACCAAGAACCGTTGAACGATTTTCTGCACGATTACATATGGGAGGAGTAAACGGGATAAAAATAAACTCCAAATAATAGCCTATGGGCGTGTATGAAGATTTAAGGGAGGTAGAAAATCTACTGGAACGGGAGGGCTACGACATCGACTGGTTCGAGATAGGGAAAAAAGCTGATACAGCAGCAGACTTAAAGGATTCTACAGCGCCGAGAGCAGTGGGCAGAAACCCGGTTAAAGCCCTGGAGAAATGGCAGAAAGTTAGTTCTGAAGATGATGGCGTAGAAGATGAAGAGTATTTCATAGAAGTATTTTTCTCCAACAGCCTGGATATAGCAATATACGATTCCGAAGTTGGAAAACTTGAGTACATCAAATTCAGCAGTGCAGATAACTCGGTGAAGGAGCTACTGGAAGAATGAAAATAGTATCTCTGGCACCTTCAAACACAGAAATCCTGTATAGATTAGGAGCAGAAGACTTTATTGTGGCGACAACCAGTTTATGTGATTACCCGGAAGAAGCTATTGAGAAGCCCAGTGTAGGTGGATGGACAGACTCTGACCTGGAAAAAATAGAAGAAATAGAGCCGGATCTGGCGCTGGCATCTGATGACCTACAAGATGAGATAGTTGAAAATCTTGAGGAGAAAAATATCGAGGTAGTGCAGGTAAAGCCTCACAGTTTGGAAGAGGTATTTGAAAGCATTGAACTGCTGGGAAGGGTTGTCGGGAAAGAACAGGAAGCTTCTAAGCTAGTTAAAAACATGAAGAAACAAATCGAAACAGTTGATCTTGAGGGCGCCCGGATATACTGTGAGGAATGGATGGATCCTCCGATGATTTCCGGCAACTGGATACCTGATTTAATTCAGGAGGCTGGTGGAAACTACTTTATAGACAGAGGAAGAAGCAGAGAGTTCAAAACGGGAAAACTGAGGAAGTTTGATCCAGAGTATATCTTCCTGAATGTATGCGGTGCAGGTGAAAATATCGATACCTCAAAAGTTCTGGAAAGAGATAAATGGCGGGAAATACAAGCTGTACGGGAGAAAAATGTGTATATTTTAGATGATGCTCTGCTGAACCGGCCGGGTCCAAGACTTGTGAAAGGATTAAAGGAAATAGAAAGAAGGGTTAAAAACTAGGTATCGTGATCCTCGTAAGGCTCTCCGTACTTATCACTTAGAAGGTTGATAGCTGATTTCGCGCCGTCTCCGATAGCGACCGAGGTCTGGTACTCCCAGGTATTGGCAAGTCCTGCTGCGTAAAGATTCTCAACTCCGACCGCTTTGTTTGAATCATCGGTTTTGACATGTTTATCCATCATGTAAGGGCCTTCCACACCGTCTTCAAACTCGACATCAAGGTTTTCCAGATAGCTGAGATCTCCAGCTGAGGCGGAAACTATGTACTCTGATTTGTACTCATCTTCTCCTGTTACAATCTTGAAGCCTTCCTCAGTTTTCTCTACTTCTTCAACTTCTTCCTCCTTGATCTCTCCATCGAAATCATTTAACTTGTCTTCCGCTTTCCTGAGAAGTTCCTGCCCGCTGATCGAGTCATGCCCGACCAGGTTCTGAATGTTTGAAGTGTTGTGAACCAGTGATTCTCCGGTGTCAAGTACAAGTGTTTCCTCTCCTGCTTTAGCTGTGAAAACTCCGGCCTGAAGACCGGCGATACCTCCACCGATAACAATAACTGTTCTCATACTGAGAAATTGTCAGTTACTTATTCAAATATTTCTCAACCAGGATCGGATCAATTCCTCGACCCTGTAGCTCAGATCGATTAACCTGTCCACCCAGCTATCTAGATACCGGTAAACCGCTACAGCAACCACTAATCCCAGAAGACCGGAAACTACTCCTCCCAGGATATCTAGAGGGTAGTGGAGTCCGACAAAAACCCGACCGAATCCAGTCAAAACTCCGGAGACCCCGAAAATCCAGGCCAGTTTCCTCCTCTTCAGATACAGAAAGCTCCAGAAAACCGAGAACATCGACGCGGTGTGCTGACTTGGAAACGCATTATCCAGTTCCCCGCCTGAAACTATAGTATTATAGGTGCTGAAAGGCTGGTGATGAAAGTAGAGAAGGCCGAGACCATAGGTCAGCGATATCCCCGCAACTGCTGTTAAGAACGTGAAAACCGAGTCTCTCCTGGCTTCCTCTGATCTAAACCAGAGATAGACCAGTACCGTCGGAATCAGAAAAACCAGAAGTTCTGCGCACATAAGGAAAAAAGTGTCGACAACCCTGTTACCTGTGAAGCTCTGTACGAACAGGAACAGCTGGGTATCAATCCCGGAGATGCTGGACATAATACTGGCTTCCACATCTACAGACTAAAAACCTGCGGTTCCTGGCTTGAACTTACTTAAAAATAACACCTGAATTGGTCTGTATAAGGTGAATACAAAAAATGGCACAGAGATTTGAAGAAGCCAAGGAAAGAATCTTCAGCAATGTCTACATCTGCAGAAGATGCAATGCGAAGAACAGGACAAGCAACCCTGAAAACACTTCATGCAGGAAATGCGGTTACAGTAACCTGAGAAAGAAGAACGAAGAATTCGCAGGCTGATACGGCTTGGAGTGGTTCATCGCAACTGTCGGCGCTGCCCTTCTATGGTCTTTCACGGGAATAGTTGCCAAAGAACTGATGAACCATGAATCCAGTCTTGTCTACTCCTTTCTTTACTCAGTGCTTGCGCTGATATTCTACACCCCTATTTTTCTCTACTTTAGTTCAGCGGAAATAACTTTCACACCACTGGTTATCGGCGCTTTTCTAGTCTCAGGGCTCGCAAATGTTTTCGGAATCATGACCTACAACTACTCGATCAAACTCGGAGAACTATCCCGGGTCATACCCTTCACAAAGCTCAACCCGGTCTTCACGGCCTTAATCGCAGCATTACTTCTCGGCGAATCAATGACTCCTCTGAAAGTTTCCGGAATACTGCTGGTAACCGTCGGTAGCTACGTGATTCTGGGCGAGCGGAACACCGGATGGAAACAGCCTTTCAAATCATTCATACGGGAGAGAGCACCTAAGATCGGAGCTCTTTCAGCACTGATTTTCTCGCTGGCTGCAGTAATGGATAGATACGCAACACAGACAGTAGCGCCGGAAATCTACACCTTTATGATATTCCTTTTCATGACCTCCGGGCTAACCGTCTACATCTCCACCTCGAAAAGAGAAGTCATTCCTGATATAATTCCGAACCTGAAAAACCATCGGTACAAGTACGCAGTGACAGGAATCGCAACCGCTGCAGCAACATACCTAATATTCTACGCATTCTCACAGGCCCCTGCCTCCAGGGTAATACCGGTTCTTCAGATCCAGGTACTGATCTCGGTAATCGCCGGAGTAATGCTTTTTGGGGAAGACAATCTGAAACAGAAACTTGTCGGTTCAGCCATACTCATCGCAGGGGTAGTGCTGGTCGCACTGTAACCATTTAAAGAAATTACCTACCTACTACATTCATACGCCCCATTGGCTCAGCGGTAGAGCGCGTCCTTGGTAGAAGTGGTTACGCTCGATTCATAAGCAACAAACCCCTCTTTGAGGCGCTTTCGAAGACGGAACCACTTTACAAACAGGACGAGATCCCGGGTTCGAATCTCGGATGGGGCTTTGTGAAAACTTGCTTCAACAGCCCACAACTCGTGGGTTTTGAGAAGCGGTTTTCACGCATATTTCGAGGTTACGAACATAGGAAGTTATGGTTTAGAGCTTACATTTGACGAGGTAATCGACGGAGAATACCGATGATTTCTTTCTAAAACCGGTACTGGTAAAGTATCCAGCTGGCCCCGGCAAAGCCTATCAGTAGAAAACCAGCTGTGAAGAATGACGCAGTAGTGTCGATCAGCCAGGATAAGCCAAGCAGATCCGTTCTTTTGATATATCCAAGACCATAAAATATGCCTATTACAGTTAAGGCCGCGGTTATACGCATTCCCAGATCTTCAAGGAAGTTTCTGAATGTCAGTTCTCGGGACATATTTATTCCTCAAGTCTGAAGATTTTTTCCACTTCTGTGTCGAAAAAGCCGGCCAGCTCCAGCGCCAGCTCCAGGCTTGGGTTGTATTTACCTGTTTCTATGGCGTTGACCGTCTGTCGGGATACATCCATTTCCTTCGCCAGTTCTGCCTGAGTTAGATCTTTTTCCTGCCGGAGTTTCTTGAGCTGATTTTTTACCTGCATATCAAACTATTTCCTTCACAATTTATTTGACTCCTCTGAGTCTTTTGCCTATATCTATTAGAACTGCTAATCCAATTATAATTCCCCAGGAAACGTAGTAGGGCGCAGCCCAGTCCGGGTAATCCCAGTAGTTAAGCCCCATCCCTATCGAGATAGCAATCATCGCCACCCCACCAAAAGCTCCTGTCCACATAACTGCCTGATGTGTCGATTCTTTCGCGATACTGAGGTCTCTTTCATCAAATATTGGTCTATCGCTTTTTTCACCTATCAGGTAAAGTAGTGTTACTGCTGTTATTGTTATTCCTGCTGCGACCAGTTCGTAGCCCATATTGAAGGTCGCAACCATTGAAACCATTCCCAGGATTAGAACTGTGAAGTATGTTTTCTTGCCGTTTAAACCGTATTTTTCAGTATTCATTATACCACAGAAAGTAAAGCGAGCTTTACATTTAAATATGTAAAGGTAGCTTGACACAACCTCGTGGTGACCGTGCCTGATTAAAAACCGGAAATCGAATTAACATCTGTGGGAGAGAGATATCTAAAAACTGCAGTACCGGGTTTCCTTGGAACTGTTTCACTAATTTTACTTATCGGAATGTTTATCTCAACTGCTTCAGCCTCTAACACAGTTTATGTAGGCCCGCATCAGGTTGAACCATCCAGCGGTCAGGAAACTTCGCCAGGGATTTCAGCTCTCTCCAGCCAGACAGCTGCTGAGAAAAGAATGATTGTCAGATTTGAAGAAGTTCCAGACAGCGGTGAAAGAAACAAGATTGAAAGGAAAACAGGTATAGAGTTTCTGAGCTACGCCTCGAACAGAGCCTGGGTAGTCAAAGCCACAGAAGATCAGATCTCAGGTCTGGAAGAACTAAAAGTCGATTTCACGGCAGATTACAGACAGGAGTACAAGCTCGGCGAACAAATGAGTGAAGAAGGCCTGCTGGAAAGATCAGTTAACGGCGACGGAACAGCAAGCATTTCAGTCGAATTCTTCAGCGATGTCAGCGAGGAAAGACAGAAAGAAATAATAGAAAAGCACGGTAAAACCACTGGAAAATCCGTTTTCGGAAACAACTGGAACGCAAAAGTTCCCACCGATTCCTACCTGGAAATCACACAGGAAGAGGAAGTCAAGAGAATCCGAAACAAACGAAGTGAAGCCCAGCCTTTGAACGACCGAGCTAGAGAAGTGATCTCGGCCGACCGGCTTTATGACCCCCCATTCGATCTGAAAGGTGACGGCTTCACAGCTTCAATGTGGGACACCGGCTGGGCAGGAAATCACACTGATCTCAGCAGTAAAACCTATATCGGAGATAGAGACGAATGTGTTAAATGTGAAGTTCAGAGTCATGCCACACACGTCGCAGGAACAATGCTTGGTTCAGGAAATATCAACAGCAATCTGAGAGGGGTAGCGCCGGAAGCAAGTCTGATCAGCCATGAGGTAGATGATCTGACAGCCTACCCGCTTAACATGAACAGATCAATCAATGAAAACAACTCTATTCTCTCACAGAACTCATACGGAAAGAAAATTGTTAATAGATCTGAAATGGGAGATTACGATCAATTATCCAATCTTTTCGACAATCTTGTCAGAACCAGCGAGAATATTCCAAGAACTACAGTTGTTTTCTCTGCAGGTAATGAACGGAACGAAGGCTGGGGTATAGACTACAATACTACGACTAGCTGGGGTTCAACAGCAAAGAACACTATTGTTGTAGGCGCCGTGGACGACAATAGAGATATGACGTCTTACTCTTCCTGGGGTCCAACCGATGACGGCCGGATAAAGCCTGATCTAGTTGCGGACGGCGGAGGCGCAACAGGCTTGGTAGAATCAACGGTTCCAAACGGCTCGTCCCAGCATCCTTACGGAGGCAAGGGAGGGACTTCTATGGCTTCTCCAGCTGTCTCCGGAGCTATAATACTTCTGAACGAGCAGTTTAATGAAACTCATGATCATCTTCCAGCGCCAGCGACAACTAAAGGAATTTTGATTCAAACTGCAGAAGATCTTGAAGCTGAAGGCCCTGACTACAAGACAGGCTGGGGACTGGTGAATGCTACAGAGGCCGTCAAATACGTTAGAAATATGGATGATGAGATGATTAGGAGAGAATACATAAATTCGACAGGTGAGAAAAAATCGTATACCTACGAGGTGCCGGAGAGCGCGGAAGATATCAGTTTCACTCTTGTGTGGAGCGATTACCCTGCAAACCCAGGATCCGAGGACACGCTGAAAAACGATCTCGATCTCAACGTTACCGATCCAGAGGGAGAGAGGAAGTATCCCTGGACTCTTGAAGGAGGTTCAGATCCGGATGCACCGGCTTCAAGAGACAGCGAAGATCACACCAATAATGTCGAGCAGGTATATGTGGAGAATGCTTCAGCCGGCAGTTACCAAGTTCAGGTTGAAGGCGAGGAAGTTCCTTACAATCAGTCTTTCTCACTTATCGGCACATCGGCAACCATAACACCCGAAATCAGGATCCATGAACCTGAGGGATTACTGAAAGAAGCATGGCTGAATGTTTCAGCGGACGAAAACGTAACAAACTGGAAGTACAGTCTCAACGGAGAACCAAACGAAACATTTACACCCAACACAACCCTGGAAGATGCTGAAGGAGGATTCAACACTGTAAACGTCTGGGCGCTGGCAGAGAGTGATGTGTGGGTAAACAAATCAGGCAACTTCACCAGAGACATCTTCCCTCCAGAGATAAATCTAGAAAGCCCGAAAAACATCAGCTACCAGAGAACCGTGTTCCCGGTTAACGCATCGATAAAAGACAACCTGACGAATGTCACCCAGAAAAATTACAGTCTCAAAAAAGAAGGTTCACTCCAGGAAACCGGGTCTTTGAACTCCACGATAAACTCCTCCAGTTACCCGGATGGAAACTACAGCCTCGAACTGAACGCTACCGACTACTTCGGAAACACCAATACTTCAGAGATAGAGCTCGGCTTCGACAACACCGCTCCAAATATCACAGTTAACAGAACAGAACTACGTTACCTGGGCGGTGAAGCATTCATCAACGGATCCGGATCAGACAGTTTGAGCGGACTGGAGAAGATAGAGTACCGGTGGGAGAAAGATGGGGAAAACCTGACCGACTGGAGAAACGTCAACAGCACATTTAACACAGAAACTCTCCAGGAAGAAGAGTACAACTTGAGCTTCCGGGCATTCGACACCGCCGGCAACATAAACAGCTCGATCTCGGTTGAATCATCAGTAGATAATACTCCACCGAACGCAACCAAAAAACTCAACCTGACAGACTCCAATCTTTCCAGGATCAGATATCTTGAAAACGGTAAAGCGGTGAACCTGACCGAGATAGGCCTGAACTGGAGTAAAGCAGGAAACAAGCAGTTGTCCGACAGCATCTCCGGAATAGAAAGCTACAGGCTGGAATCTCGAGAAGAAGAGTTCAGCAACTCAACAGGCGGTTTCGAGAACCTGACAGGCTGGGAAACCTTTGAGACTATCGAAAATCCTTTCCAGGGAGAGAACCGGAGCTCGGTAACACTCCAACAAGATAAGAAATACAGGCTCTCACTGGTAGCAGTTGACAGAGCCGGAAATGAGAACAGATCAAACACATATAGTCTTTCAGTAGACAGGTCAGAACCTGTGAAACTGGAAAATACTGAAAACCCTGTCGGATGGACTAACAGTCAGCAGTCCCTGCTGAACTCAACGTTCACAGATATCTCAGAAGTGAGATCAGCTAACTTCACCGTGAACCTGAGCTCGGGCGACCAAAAACTCTCCACCGATATCTCAAGGGAGGAGAACAGAACATACAGAGCGACAGCAAACCAGACAGTAGGGCTGGAGAGCCTGGAATACTACAGCGTGAACGTGGAGGCGGAAGACGTCTTCGGCTACAGAAACTCGACCATTCAGTGGAGTTTCAGAACAGACTTCAATGAACCTGAAGTGGAAATTACAGGTTTCAAAGACGGTGAATCAGTGGAGTTCGGACGCTGGTACAAGGATAGCTTAGACGTAGAGCTGAAGTGTTCAGAACCGGAGGACGAATCAGGACACAGCCGATCCTCAGTTAATATCGGAAACGATGAGAAGGCATCCTCAGGAGATGAAACCAGGAACTTTACACTTAAAGAGGAAGGTGAGAACGACTACAGGTTCGAATGCCAAGATACCGCAGGAAATACAGGTGAGAAAATCCAGCAGATCCGGATCGACTCGGAGAAACCTGAGATCGACTCCTTCAGTATCTCAAACAATTCAGAGATACAGGCGGATGAAGAGATTGAGGCAGAGCTGGAAGGAGAATCCGAAGGATCAGGAATCAACCCAGAGAGCTCGGATATAAAACTGATTGGGGAAGATGAATCCTACGAACTTACAAACAGCTCCTTCACTGTTGACGCCGATTTAAACGGTGGAGAAGAATACGGGATCCAGGGCAACCTCACCGATTTCGTCCGACACTCAAACTCTTTCTACTACAGCTTCAAAGTAGAAGAAGTAGAGGAAGAGGAAGAAAACAGTAATGGAGGAGATTCTGGCGGAGGTGGCGGTGGAGGATTTGCTCCAGCAAGTCAGGACGAAACTGAGGAAGAGGAAGACCAGGAAGGAGAAAATGATGAACAGACAGATGAAGAAGTAGACTCTGATGAAACAGAGAACAGCGATGATACAGAAGGCACTGGCGAAAACACAACCAGGAACAGTACAGAAGACAACATAGAGGTGGAAAACGTGACGGCTGAAGTTGAAGGCTCCGAATTAACCGCGGATATACAGATAAACAACCCCGGTCAGCCACAGACCTACATGCTGAATATAACTGTAAACGGTGAGAACTACACGGAGCAGATCACTGCCGGTACGGGAAGGACATCTAGAACAGTGTCTCTCCCACTGGCTGATTCGGAGAGCTACACTCTTAACGTGAATGGGGAAAGAACTGAGGTCGCAGGAAAAGACAGCTCAAACACTGCTTTAACCATGGTTACAGCTATTCTACTGGTTTTAATCGGTGGAGTGGCTTACATAGGCTTTTTCCGGAAAAGTTCCGAAGCCGTCCAGTCTAATGGTGAAGCCGGAGAGGGCGGGAAAGGTGATGGAGATATAATAGACAGACATGTTAATGAGGTTAAAGACGATGAATAGAGAAGTCACTCGATACACCGCGATAGCACTGGTAGTTCTTTTCTGGCTTCTAACCCCGCTTTACCTTCAGATGGAGCACGGCTACTCCGCGATCAAGGTTTCATTCGGTATAACTGTTTTCTACTACCTGGTTTTCCGTCTATGGAAATTCCAGAAAACAGACTCAGAACAATCATAAAAAAACTGCTTAACGTCTCTTTCTTTATGGTTAAGAGCAGAGAGGAAATAGATGAGAAGTACAAATGGGCTGTAAACGAAGTTTACAGTGAAGGAGAAGTTGAAGCTGAAATAGATGAGGTAAAAAAGCTTCTAAAGCAGCTGAAAAGATTCAGGGGAGAACTTGGAACAGAGCAAAATCTTGAGGAGTTCCTGGAAAAGTACTCCCGATGCAGGAGAAAGCTTTCAACCCTGTCCCGGTACGCGTCTATGAAGAGCGATGAAGACACAAGAGATCAGGAAGCACAGGCTCTAAAGAGCAGGATCAACTCTCTCAGTTCGAAGGTTTCAGAGGAGACAAGCTTCGTCAGAATAGAGATTCAGGAGATCGGAACCCGAAAAATCGAGGAAATGATAGAAAACAATGAGGAAATAGCTAAAAGAGACTACTACCTCAGAGAGATTCTCCGGCTTAAGCCACATACCAGGTCGCTGGAAGTGGAGGAAACCGTTTCCTCTCTGTCAGAGGTACTTGACGCACCCTCAGAAACATACTCAATGCTTTCAAACGCTGATATGGAGTTCCCGGAAGTCGAGAGAGACGGGGAAAAGGTAAGGATAACAAACGCCAACTTCACCAGACTTCTAAAGGACAAAGACGAGGATTTTAGGAGAGAAGTGTACGAGAAGTACTACCAGACACTGGAAAAATATGAGAACACGATCGGCACCACATTTTCCAAAGAGGTAAGAGGAAACGTGAAACTGGCGGAGATCAAGAACTACAGCTCAGCCAGAGAATCATCCCTGAAACCGGACAACATACCGGTAGAGGTCTACGACAACCTTGTCGAGACAGTAAAAGATAACCTTGACATAGTTCACAGCCACATGGAGCTGAAAGCGGATGCCCGAGAGCTCGAAAAACCCGGTATGCATGATCTGTATCTCCCGATTCCCGAGACAGACAGTCCGGAGATAAGCTACGAGGAAGCAAAAGAGCACATTCTCGAAGCGCTGAAACCTCTGGGAGAAGATTATGTCGAAAAAGTGAGACAGGGACTGGAAAACCGATGGGTCGACGTCTACGAAAACAAAGGGAAACGGTCAGGCGCCTACTCAGGAGGCTCATACGACACGAAACCTTTCATCCTGATGAACTATCAGAACGACATCAACTCGATGTTCACACTGGCCCACGAACTCGGCCACTCAATGCATTCACAGCTCACCTCGGAGAACCAGCCATACCTCCACAGCAGTTACAAAATCTTCGTTGCCGAAGTCGCATCAACGGTTAACGAAGCTCTTTTAACCGACTACCTGCTCGAAAAAGTGGAAGACCCAGAGTTCAGGAAACACGTATTAAGCCATGCACTGGAGAACTTCCGGTCAACGCTCTTCCGGCAGACAATGTTCGCCGACTTCGAAAACAGGATTCACGAAAAAGCCGAGGCAGGGGAGCCAGTAACACCTAAAATGGCAAGCGAAATATACGGAGATCTGAAATCCGACTTCTACAAACCGGTCGAAATGGATGACCATATAGAAAATGAATGGATGAGGATCCCGCACTTCTACTACAGCTTCTACGTTTTCCAGTACGCAACCGGCGTTTCAGCAGCCAACCGGATCAAAGAACTGATTCAGGAAGAAGGACCGGAAAAATACCTCGAATTCCTGAAAAGCGGAGGAAGCGCACCACCACTCGAATTACTACGGAAAGCCGGTGTGGATATGGAGAAAAAAGAACCTATCGAAACAGCGATCAACCACTACGAGAAAAGAGTGGAGCAGATGAGAGAGGAGATTAAGTAGAGTGAAAGTTTAAACATTTACCAGCCAAATTCCCTAGTATGAAAGAACTTCTGAAGAAACTGGTTGAAACTCCTGGAGTTTCTGGCAGCGAAAGCAAGATTCGTGAGACAATAAAAGAAGAAATAGAAGAGGACGCAGATTCTACCGAAGTCGATAATATGGGCAACCTGATCGCCCGAAAAGGCGATGGAGAGAAAACACTGATGCTCACCGTCCACATGGATCAGATAGGTTTAACCGTGAAGAGAATAGACGAAGAAGGATTCATCAAGTTCTCAAAAGTTGGAGGAGTAACAACTCAGTCCCTGATGAATCAGAGAGTCGAAATACATACAGATGAAGGCACAGTTGCAGGAGTTATAGGGATGAAACCACCTCATCTTATGGATAAGGAGGAAAGAGACAAACTACCTGAGAAGGACAGCCTGTTCATTGATATCGGCGCTGAAGATGATGAAGCAGTTGAGGAGGCAGGAGTAAACGTAGGTAACTACATAACATTTGAGAGAGAATCAAGAGAACTTCTTGGAGATTACCTCACCTCAATGGCGATGGATAACAGAGTTGGATGCCTTGTCGGTATTGAATCACTGAAGAGGTTCGAGGAGAACTACGAACTGGCCGTTGTGTTCTCAACACAGGAAGAAGTAGGTTTGAAAGGAGCAAAAACCTCTGCATACAAAATAGATCCTGATGCGGCGCTTGCAATAGATGTATCGATAGCGGGAGACTCCCCAGGGATCGAGCCACAGGAATCTGACCTGGAAATCGGAGAAGGCGTGGAGATAACGATGATGCAGAGCGAAGGTAGAGGGCTTATAACACCTGAAAGCATAAGAGAGTGGCTGCTCACCACTGCTGAAGAAAATAAACATGATCATCAGAGAGGTGTCTGGGAAGGAGGAGCTACAGATGCAGCAAAGATAAACCTCGTGAAAGAAGGAATACCTACCGGATCACTTGGTGTACCTCTGAGAAATATGCATTCTGCCACAGAAGTAGTCAAAATATCCGATATAGAGGACACTGTAGAATTCGTTGAAGACACTTTCCGGACGTTCGAAGACCACTTTTAGTCGGTAGATTAGAGCTACTGGAGAGAAACCAGGAGCGGAAAGCTTCCTGGCCTACATCCGCGATAAATATGGTTAAATGTACGGTTTGAAACTTGAAACCTAGTTTCCCCCAGATAGTGTTTTTAGGCTGTTACGGCTGTATCTGCCAGACAGTTGTGGTGTGCGTACCCCTCAGTAGCTTCCACATGACTTTCGTCGCTGTGGACTCTCTGACCACAGATCAGGCAGATACCTAGCCTGTCCGAAACGTTTTCCATGTTCTCCCCTCCACCTTCTAATTAGTAGTTCTAGAAGTATAAACCTATGTGACCACTTCGAAGTTAGAATAAAGGTTTTAGCTACTGCATCTGTTCAATTCTGTACAGCTGGAGGAAATCTCCGGTGTTTCCTTCCGGGTCATCTCTGTAGCGGAAGTAGAATCTGTAGGCCTCATTTTCAAGCACGACTATCTCGGAAAGAGTTCTTCTCTCGCCGTCGCTGGTTGTGTTAAGCTGTCTTTCGGTATCACCGTATTCGAGGTATGCCCTGAATTCCTCCCAGTTCTCATATGTTAAACGGGCTGTCCGGTTATCGAACTGGACTGTTTCCTCACGGTTGTCCGCATTCAGAGTCTTATTGAAATTCTCTGCGTAGAGATCGATCTCCGAATCCTGCTGGATGTAATCCCCGATCACGAATCCTGCTCCTACTGAAACTATTAGCACTGCAGTCGCTACCAGCATATTCCTGGGATCTAGGTCAATCTCTGCCTCCATACAGAATTGTTTCTAGCAGAATGTTTAAAATCAAACCCCTTCCCACCCTGCCTAGGATAGACAGGATTTATGGCAGTAACCTTCTTCCGCAGTCACGAATTCATGCCCCTCCCGAACCCTGTCACCGCAGACAACGCATTTACCAAATTTTTTACCTGAAACATTTTTTCTGCCGATCGAAGCTATTCTTGTGCTAGTCATTCTTGGTTAAACACCTTTACCCAACCATACGAAAAGCTCCTATATAAGGCTTTTTCCGTAAACAAAGATTCTAACTGTTTAATTTAGCTATTAAAAGTTTATCAGCCAGCCTAAATTAAATAGAAAGTTTTTCAAGTATTAAAAAGACCTAAAAGCTTTGTTTCTAGATTTTAATCTCAGGGTTGGAAAAGACTAAATAGCCGGATGGTGCAAAATCCAACATGGTACGGAGAAAAATCCTGGAAATACCGGAGGAAAATCCAGTAAAATCAGCTTCAGCAGTCTTCCTGACGGTAGTTCTTCTGCTTTCGGCTTCAGTTTTACTGACATCTACCGCAGAACCCGATCTCAACCTGAAAAACGGAGTGGAGCTTGAGAACATTGAAGACAACAACCTGGGAAGCGCCATAATTCAGAGAACCGGTAGTTACCCAAAGCTGATCGACATACCGGAATACCGTGCATGTATCTATTCAGGAGAAAACCGCTCGCCGGTCATAATACCGGTTGAGTCAAATGACAGATTCTTATCCACTAATCAGGTAGAGGTGCTGGATCTAAACGTTACAGTGCCGGAGGATAAACTGGATCGAAACTACCCAAACGGAAAAGTAAACCTGACTCTGGAGAAGAACTGTCCTCTCCGCAGCGAACCCCGAATAGTGGTAACGGAAATCAGTTCTGAGAACTGATATTTGTCTCAAGTATGGTCTCCAAAGCTTCCGATGAAGGCGCCATCACAGTCTTAACCTCAGCCTCCTCCATATCAACCTCTCCTAACTGTGAGCTAAAGTGGTTGAAAAGTTCCTCGCCGAGAGCTCTTTCCGCTTTTTCCGGCTCATATCTCATGTAGCTTATGTATCCGAGCCCCACAGGTGTCGTAAACACTAGATCTCTGTCTCCAGACGTGTCTGTAAAAATATCGGATTTTTGATGTCCGACACCCAGGCCATGGAAGAGCTCATGAGCTATAATACCCCTGCTGTCAAGCTCATCAACAATCAAAGGAAATTCATCAGGTTCTGTGATCATTTCGACCCGATCCTGACTGTTCAGAAGTGCTATTCCTGTAGATGTTCCATCCTCTTCAAATAACTGGTCTAATTCTGAAAGTCCAACTATCGATCTTTTTTCCCCTATAGGGTCAACATCGATAAGCAGCTGGTAGTCTCTTTCACCTTCTCCAGCTATCTCTTCAAACTCTTCAAGTCTTTCTCTAGAGGTCTCTCCCTCCAGCTCTATCTCCGAGTAATCGATCGATATATTGTACATTGAATCATGATAGAAATTGCCAATCACAGCCTCTACAACGTTCTTGGCCGGTTCCAGGAAAACCTGGGTTTGGTTAGTTCCGTAAAGCTCTATTTCTATAGGTTCCTGACTTTCCCGTTTTGCGCCTTGGTTACCGATCAAACTATTCAGTCTGTCAAGCTGATCAGGTGCCGATAATTTACCTTCCAGAAGATCCATAACTTCTCCAGGATTTTCCTCAGCAAGTCGGCTGTAAAGAATCTGGAGATCATCTTGATCAATATCTTCGTCCCGGTCGTAATCCATTATATGAGGAACAAAATCCTGAAAGAACTGATCGTTGCTAAGGTAAGCTGCTCGGAAAATATCTGCCTCTGTAAACTCCCCGTCGCCATTGAAATCATAGAGCTCTCCATCAATTATTTGCGGTGTTTCTTCGATTAGAGCCCTACTCACATCACCGTAGGCCTGAGATTCTATGTTTTCAAGACCTTTCTCCAGCTGGTAAGTCATAGATAACGCCTCTAAGGCTCCGCTAGCGTATAAGTCAGAGATCTGGAGGCCGGAACCTTCTGAGTCTTCGACTGTTCTCTGTAATTCTTTCCTGACATTTTCCAGTTCAGATGCTGTTCTATCCACTTTTTTAACCCAATCTGTTTCAAGACCTAGAAATACAGGATCAGCCAGGTAAATACCCATAGACCTCGTTTCAGGTAATGCAAGATCGCCAACCTCCAGACTTTCGGGATAGCTCTGCTCTGTTTCCCTAACCAATGAATAACCAGCTCTATCTCCAGCCAGCTCAGCTTCAGGTATCAGATCGGTGTTCGAAGTTTCAACTATTTGATAACTTTCTGAGCCGGAAGGCTGGCATAGAACATACTCTTCAGCCATCTGTCCTTCGCAGATCGACATAGCCTGCTGGGCCTTCTGGTTTAGATCTGAAAGTCTGTGAATATCACTATCAGAATCCAGCAATCCTCCTGATCCTAGGGCGCCAATCGACTTAATAAATTCTCTTCTCCTCACTCGAACAGTAAATTTGTCACCAGGAAGATATAAAAATCTTTGAAAGGTGGCTGGTCGTAGAATCAGTAAACAGCTATTTTTGCCGTCCAGGATATGGATCTATTATAACAGCTTTCTCTGAGATATCAACGCCCAGAACTCTCCCCGCTGCAGTATCTAGAGTTGCTTGATCATCAAGAGCTAGTTCGCCCAGCGCTTTCCGACAACCAAAGGCAGTTCCTGAAGTCCATGACGGTAGCTAGTAGGAATCCTTTTTACTTCTACTTAATCCGAGATTATCAAAAAGTTTCGACTTGTTGTGGCTCGTACTGCCGTGTTTTAGTAATTAGGCTAGTCGAGGTATTCCGAGGCGTTTACACCTAGATCTTCTGCGAGACTTTCACCTGATACATGGTAGACTTCATAGAACTCCCCACTGTACGAATCAACTTCCACAGTGACTCTCGCCTCATTCTCACTCAAAAATTCAAAATCCATCGATTCATAGCCTATTTCATGAGCTGGAAGAAGAAATGGCTGCTCACCTTCACCAGTGCTTAGAACAGCTCCATGTAATTCATACCCATCTTGCTGCCTCTCATAGAAATGTCCTTCCGCATTCTTCATCCGACTAATTCGATTGTAAACATCCTGTGGAGTCATTTCAGTAGGCCCTGCAAATACTTCTTCAGGCATATCTCTATCTTCCTTGTAAGAATCCATTTTTGACCCCGCAAACCACTCTGCTTTGTCTGCAGCATCTAAAATATTTGCTATATCTGAGACTCTAACATTAAAGCTTTCCTTCACCTCTGACAGCGGCCTTGCACCCAAGTCTGATTTGTTCATACCTACATTTACCAAACAGTAACAAAAACTTTAAATATGCTGGGTTTTTGACGAATATTTTTATGATCAGGGAAAAACAAACTAAAAGCACTGATAGTAGGGCGCTTCATTCTTCTTGACCGTTTTCACTTTTTCTGTGGTAAGATACCAATTGACGTTCAAGAAATTTTATCAAACGAATGAAGGAGTTCCACAAGGTTTTTCCGCCCTGAATATCGAATCCTGTCCCAGTATTCCTGACATAATAATACAATTGCAAGCCCTTTATTCCCCCCCCTAACATCGGTATTATAGACATTTTAATTGCAGTGTCCAGGAACAAGACATATACGGCTCCAGCACTAAGTAATATCCATGTCACGAAAACTATTGAAGACAACTAATAAGATGAATCGCGAAGATGCTGCAGAAAAACTCCACACCCTCGCAGACAAGATAAGTGAAGGGCAGGTAGAATTAAAAGCGGAAAACGACTCTGTAACTCTCCAACCTGCGGATTATGTAGAGTTCGAACTCGATGTGGAGAAAGAAGATGACGGAGACATCTCAATAGAAATAGAAATTGAATGGCCAGAAAGACAAAGCAGCGGAGACATAGAAATACAGTAACCCTCATATCTCTTATACCGGAGAATATCTACTTGCGGTGTCCGGGATTTGAACCCGGGTTCCGACCATGGCAAGGTCGAGTCTTAGGCCACTGGACTAACACCGCAAATCTTTAGATTTGCTGTTTACAGAAGATCTCTAATGAGATCTTCGAATCCGCCAACTTGTTACGCTAAGTTGGCACGCAGTGAACCGTTTAAGGAACGGCTCTCAAAGACTGTATATTTGATTGATTACTTACAATATTAAAAATGGAACGGAACAGAGGGAGCGAACCATTTTTGAATTTGGCACTCGATTGTTTTTCCACGAATGACTGAAGAAGTTAGAGACATGATTGTTATCGGTGGTGCTTCTGCTGCCCAGTCCGCTGCAATTTACGCTGTTAGAGCCGGAATGGATGTACTGGTCATCGCAGACGAGTACGGCGGGCAGATAAACAATACTGACGTAGTTGAGAACTGGCTCGGCACAAAATCGATCTCCGGGCCGGATCTAGCGGAGAAATTTACGGAACACATGAGAGAATACGATGTCGAAGAATATACAGGCGAGAAAGTTGTTGATGTCAGAAAAGAAAATGATATTTTCACTGTTGAAACAGAGTCCGGCGAAGATTTCCAGGCCTATGGGGTTATAATTGCTACAGGAGGATCCCGGAGAAGACTGAATGTCCCAGGCGAAGAGGAGTACCGGAACAAGGGAGTAGCGTACTGCGCGGTATGTGACGGCCCTCTTTATCAGGGAGAAGAAGTCGCAGTTGTCGGTGGAGGATATGCCGGAACCGAAGCAGCGGACTATCTTTCTGATGTCGCGGATCAGGTTTACCTTCTTTCCAGATCCGGTGTGCTGAAAGGCGAGGAAATTACGATAAACAAGGTGGAAAACGATGAGAACGTAGATGTTGTCCGCGAAGCTTCAGTCAGTGAGTTCCAGGGCGATCAGTTACTGGAATCAGTTGAATACAGACAGAACGGCGAGAGTAAAGAATTAGACGTCCCCGGCGCATTCATCGAAATCGGTACGGTTCCAAACTCAGATATAACCAATCTAGTTAAAACAAACGAATCCGGCAAAATCAAGGTTGACAGAGAGATGAACACCGGTGTCGAAGGACTTTACGCAGCTGGAGATGTCAACGATATGGGAGCACAGCAACTAGTTGTTTCCGCAGGACAGGGCTGTGACGCAGCACTAAACGCTTCCGAATATGTCAAACAGAAGAAATCTGAAGATAACTAGGGAAGAATACTCTCTTCCTCTAATCTTCTTCCAACTATCTCGAAAATCTTTCTATGGCCATCACTACTAGGGTTTAGACCGTCTTGATGGGAAAAATTTAAGCTTCATGTGAATATATCGGCGTTTCGGTAATCCATCTCCAGCTCTCCCTTAACTGTTATCTCAAGAGGCTCTGTAATTATATCGTACGGATCTTCAGTATCGTAGTTTTCATCAAGAAATGATGCTCTTGGAGGCAGATCGGACTGACTGTCAGACGCCCCATACTCGACATTGAACTTCATGTAGACTCCTTCAGACACCTCTCTAGCCATTCCACGCCAGTAAGATGTGCCGAACTCATCTCTTGACGAATCCAGGTTTTCAATAAGACCTGCTATATGAGCGCCGTTCCCTGTCGAGTTCATCCGATCTCCAGGAACTACAGAGGTTATATCACATTCAAGAGTTTCCTCTCTATCCCTCAGAAATCCTATCATTTCAGCAGTTATACCGCTCGTCTGGATGTAATTTCTTGCTTTCTCGTCGATAGTCGACATTCTACAGAAAATTATACAGGTAAAGCTTCAAGTTTGTTTACCTGATAGACGGGAAGTAATCCAGCTCGATCTCTAGGACTCCTCTGATTTCAACATCGAGTTCTTCACCGTTCTTTCCGTACTGTTTCTCCATCTCCATGAAGTAACCTTCCGGCTCCTCATGGTACTCAAAATCCCAGGGATCAGCAAAGCTTTCCTCGTAGCTCTCCGCGATTTCCTCCAGATATGTGTAGGCTGACTCAGAGCCTAACTCCATAACCTCGTTCTGGGCGCCGCTGAGATTGATCATTACCTCTCCTTCCGCCTGCTTGAGAATACTTCTCACAGTGAAGTCATCGATTTTCTGGGAGATATCCATCAGTTAACTGAAAGCTCCGAAAGCTTAAGTTTGTATCCTGTTTTAAGTATTGGCTCCAATACTGTTTCCATGCCTAAAGACACCAAAATGGCTAAATGCGTTTTCTGCGGAGAGAACGCAACCAAGAAAAACAGACAGGGTCAGCCGGTCTGCAGAGAGCACAAAGGAAAAGACCCGAAAGAAGTGGCGTGTCCGGAATGCGGAATGCCGATGAAGATCAAAGAAGGCCGTTACGGATTCTTCTGGGGATGTGAAGGATACCCACAGTGCGACAAGACCTACCAGATAGAATCAGTTATAGACGACGAGTTCAAGGACGATTAAAGATTAAGGTTGTACTCAGTCAAAGCCTGGAGCTTGATACTTTCTTCAAGAGGATCTCCTCTACTGTGAGCTTTTTCCATCCATTTATCGATATCACTGTAGGTCGGATTTTCATTTCCCGACGCTAAAATCTTGGCAACTCCTTCCGCTGTCTGTTCTATCTCCTCCTGACCATAGTTAAAGCCCAGAAACTCATTACTTGCGCCCAGAGCTTCCTCCAGCTTAGTTTCAAACTCCTCCAGACTATCATAAGTAATGTCTGTCATACCAAAATCCTCCTGTCCCATCCTCAAATAATTAACTGAATACTGGCAAACAAGGGCTCTTAGTTCAACTCCGCAGAACACCCGCTTTGCACCGAACTTCTGAAAGTTCGGTCAACAGAAGCCATATTTCAGCGACTCTCAGGTAAATAAAATAGCGGAAGATTCCGGGCTCAAATCCGTGAAGGTTCAGGAAACTACTCTAGTTTGTCTTCTACCTGCTTCCTGATTGTTTCAGGGCTAGCTGTTTCGTTGTTTTCGACATACTGTACTGCGCAGAGGTTTCCGAGGGCGAGCGATTCCTCCCAGTTCCAGCCGGCTGTTCTGCCTGCCGAGACTCCGGCGTCAAACCTATCTCCTGCCCCGGTTCTTGTCTCTACATGATCCGTTACCAGGTTCTCTACCTCGATTACTCCTCTTTCAGTTCCTGCTACCGCTTTCTGTTTGTCATGGAGTATGTAGGCATCTACTCCGGTTTTCTGCTGTATTTGGTCAATTTTTTCATTAATTTCTCCCTTCAATCCGTATAGTTCAGCGGTTTTCTCAACCTCGTCAGTGTTTGCGTGAATCAGGACTTCGCACTTGTCTGAAATCTTTTCCAGAGCTTCGAACATCTCCCTTATCTTTGAACCGTTTATACCTTCGAGATTGCCGGGGTCGAAGCTGAATACATTGGCTGAAATTTTCCCTACTATTTTTTCCAGCTCTGAATTCATGCTTTTTACGGTAGCCCAGTTGGCACAGCAGACAATATCGGCAGAAAGTATCTCATT